>JAAFHM010000125.1 GCA_013298375.1 Ignavibacteria bacterium
TTTGCCGTTTGCGCGGGTTTTGCTCCACCGTCCGCAAACATTCTGCGAACATCCTTGACGCTTTGATTGATGCCCTCACGGGCATCGCATTT
This sequence comes from Ignavibacteria bacterium, assembly GCA_013298375.1. GTDB lineage: Bacteria > Bacteroidota > Ignavibacteria > Kapaibacteriales > UBA4661 > PH2015. The sequence continues at coordinate 93 of JAAFHM010000125.1, forward strand.
CAACTTGCTGTTCCATAGACCTGACCAGTTACGATTTGCTTTGGAAAGGCGTGATTATGGTGGAGCATAAATCGCGTGGCAAAGACCTCGATAAGGCGTTTGAACAAGCACTGGACTACCTTCCGGGCTTGAAAGAATACGAAGTTCCCAAGTATATTCTCGTCTCCGATTTTGCCCGTTTGCGACTCTACGACATGGAAACCTCGTCCGAGACCGAATTTCATCTTGCCGAATTTCCCCAAAACGTCCACCATTTCGGCTTTTTGGCGGGCTACCAAAAGCGTACCTTTTCCGCCGCTCTTTCCTCCACCCTCTGAAGTCGGGCGGTTTCCAGAGCAAAGGTCTATGAAACTGCTCAGAATACTGTTACAACGGTCTTACTCTGCACTGTTTGCATCCCCGTTATTACCATGAATGCGCAATTCTATGCCATCGGAAGCTCGACAATAAACGTTGCGCCATTGCCTTTTTCCGATTCCACCCAAATTTTCCCGTTCATTGCCTCGACCATTTTTTTGACAATGGACAAGCCGAGACCCGTCGAGTGTTCGCCACCCGTTGGCTGCGCAGAAAGTCGTGCGAAATGCCCGAAAAGTTTTGCTTTATCGTCGTCCGACAAGCCGGGACCTTCGTCTTGCACCTCCACGCGCCATGCTTTTTCTGCCGGAACAACGCGCACCCAAATATTCTTGTTTGCCCCGACAGGCGAGTATTTGACGGCATTGGAAACGATATTCTCCACAACTTGCATGGTCGCTACTTCATCAGCACTGACATTGGCAATAGGCGCTTTACTCTCGAAATGGAGCGTAAGGCTTTTCTGCTCGGCGCGGGAGCGATAATTGTCCGTAATCGCTTCGGTGAGGCTGGCGAGGTCGAGTTTAATCGGATTTGCCTTGAAGCCGCGCTCTATCTTGTTTACATCCAGCAGATTTGTGATAAGCGTGAACATTCGGTCGGTTTCTGACAGCACATCGCCGGTATATTCCTTGATTTCGTCTTTGGAAAGCGTCTCCACGTCTCGGTGCATCAAGTCCGTAAACATCTTGACATTTGCCAGTGGATTTTTCAGGTCGTGTGCTACAATACCCAAAAACTCGTTTTTCTCGGCGTTCAGCGCAATAAGCCTGTCGGTACGCTCTTTCACTTTGTCTTCGAGTGTTGCCAAAAGCTGGCGGTAGCGTTCTTCCGCGTTAAAGAGCGCAGCGGCTCCATCAATAATCAACTTGAGTTCATCTTCATTGACGGGTTTTTCGATATACCGAAAAACGCGCCCTTTGTTGATAGCGTTCACGGCAACTTCTTTGTCGCCCTGCCCCGTTATCAGCATCCGAATCGGGTTGGGGTAGGTAGGTGTGATGGACTCGAAAAAATCCACTCCATTGGTGATTTCGCCTGCTTCGACCAAGCTATAATCAGATAAAATCACTTGAACAGGATGTTGCTTCAAGATTTCACGAGCTTCCGACGTGGTATTAGCAGTGTGGACTTTGTAAATATCAAAGAAATTCGCACTAAAATTGGTTAGCTGCTCTTTTAAGTCATCCAAATACAGTACGACTGGTTTCGGAGTTTTCATAACGCTCAAACAAAAATGAGGATGATGGAAGATTGATGTTCTGGTGATGTGTTAAACACTTTGTGGACCGTCCACAGGCAAAATAACGGTAAATTCCGTGCCTACGCCGAGTTCGCTAACGGCGCTAATCACGCCTTTGTGCTTGCCTTCGATAATATCTTTCGAGATTGCCAAGCCAATACCCATACCGTCTTTCTTCGTCGTGAAGCCCGCATCGAAGATTTTTGCTAAGGTCTCGGCGCTCATTCCGCGCCCGGTGTCGCGTATTTTAACGACGACGTTTTTGGGGTTATTTGCTTGTAATGCTGTTTGAATTCGCACCTCGCCTTTCTCGCCAATGGCTTGAATGGCATTGTGCAAAATATTCATAAACACTTGATTCATCGGACCCGGATAGCAGAGAATATCGGTGACCTCCGCTCCGTACTCTTTTTGAATCGCAATATGGTGATATTTCGACTGGTTGTAGAGTAATTTTATCGTTGCATCAATTCCTTCGTGGATTGATGCGGTTTTCAACGCTTCTTCTTCGGGACGATACAGCGTCCGCAAACTTTTAACAATCTCCGCAATACGCTCCGCGCCTACGCCGATATTGCCCACGAGGTCGTCAATCTGTTTCAAGCGCGTTTCCAACTGCATTTCCTCGCGGTAATCCGCAATTTCTCGGAGTTGCTGCTGCACCGCACCAAGCGTATCACCGTTTAAGCTCTCCGGCGTAATTGTGCTGTACTGCTCCAAAAGCTGCGTAATTGCACCAATATTGCGTTTGAGTGGCTTAACAGCACCCGAAATAAAATTCACGGGGTTATTGATTTCATGCGCCACGCCGTTGGTCAAACGCCCCAACGAAGCCATTTTTTCGGATTGCGACAAATGCGCACGTTCCATCATGCGCTGCTCTTCGCTGTTTTTGAGCGCGGTATTTGCTTCTTGAAGCTCGCTGTTTTTGAGTTCAATTTCTGCTGCTTGCTCATCCAAAATGCCATTCTGACGCTGAATTTCGATATTGTGTTGCTTGATTTCTTCATTGGAATCTTGCAGTTCCTTTGTGCGTTGGTCAACGAGTTTTTCGAGGGTTTTGTTGCGTTCTTCCACCGATTTGACGCGCCAGCGCACAAAACCTACGCCCCCGCCGATAATAGCCGCCGCCGCCAATAGTTGAAACCAGAGCGTTCTCCAAAAAGGCGGCGTAATTTCGACCGTCAGCGCCGCGCCCGCTTCATTCCATGCGCCATCGTAATTGCAGGCTTGGACACGGAAGGTGTATTCTTTGGGGTCAAGATTGGTGTAGCGAGCGTCGTGCTGCTGCGCATCGGCATAATGCCAATCCTTGTCGAAGCCCTCCAATTTATAGCGATACCGATTCCGTGAGGCAAAGCTAAAACTGAGTGCGGCGAATTGAATCTCGAAATTATTTTCGGAATGTTGCAACACAATATGGCGCTTTTCAGCAATCACGGTGTCCAGTGCGACAGGCTTGCCAAAGGCAGTAAAGCTGGTGAAAACAACTTCGGGAACGGTGCTGTTTGCCCGCAAACTATCAGGATGAAAGACGCTGAAACCGTTTGTTCCGCCAAAAAACATTGTCCCATTTTTGCTCGTGAGCGCTGCTCCGGTAATAAATTCCGTGCCTTGCAGCCCGTCGCGGGTGTCGTAGAGCCGCATATCGCCTGTCTTGGGTGCAAAGCGCACCAAACCTTGATTGGTGCTAATCCAAAGCGTTCCGATGTTGTCTTCTTGAATCGCCAAAATCGCGCCTTTAAGAGCTTCGTTGAGCTTTGCATCAACGCCCTCTTGCTTTGGCTCAATCACGGTAAATTTTTCACTAGCGCGGTCAAATTTATTGAGTCCGCCTTCGGTGGCAAGCCAGAGATTACCAGCTTTATCCTCGTAAATTGCTTGAATCGAATTATCGCTCAGGCTCTCCAAACGACCACTTTCCGAGCGGTAGATTTTCGTCAAGCCTGTTTTGGGGTCAAGTCGCGTCAAACCGCTTTCTGTGCCTATCCATATCATTCCTGTGCGGTCTTCGTGGATGGCAAAAACAAGCATACTGGCAAGCGACTTATCGGGCGTATTGGGATTGCGGCGAAAATTCGTGAACTGCGCTTTACCACTTGCGTCTATGCCATCAAGACGGCTGACACCGTTGTCGGTTGCAACCCAGATTTTTCCATTACTGTCGTGAATAATACTACTGACGGAATTGCTGGCAAGTGAGGTTGCATCACCATTCACCGCCAAATAATGTTCAAAATTCGCTTTCCCATAGACGCTGGTTTGGCGCAGTGCGTAAAGCCCCGTTTCATTCGTGCCTATCCACAGCGTTCCATTGCGGTCGGTATGCAGCGCCGAAATAAAATTATCTTCGAGTTGATTTGGCAAAATATCGCTGGCGCGAAAAACCTCAAAAATACCGCCGCCGCCCGAAAGCGCCTGTGATTCCATGCGGTTCAGCCCATCTTCGGTGCCAATCCAGAGTTTTCCGTCTTTATCTTCGGCAAACGTCCAGACCGCATTACTACTGAGTCCGCGTGCCGCCGTGTTGGGCAAAGCGCGATAGGTAAGAAATTTGCGAGTGCGTGGGTTGAAAAAGCTGATACCGTCCCGCGTCCCGACCCATATCGTACCACTTTTGTCCTCGTAGAGCGATAAAACGTCGTCATTGACAAGGCTTTCCAATTCCGCTCGTTCACGGCGATAGGTTTGAAACTGCTCCAATGAGCGATTCATCTCCGAAAGCCCATTATCCGTTGCCGCCCAAAGCCCGCCAGACCGTGTTTCCAGCACGGCAGAAACCTTTGGACTGCCGATGGTTGACGGATTCGCGGGATCATTGGCATAATGGGTAAATTCGCCACTACGAGAAACAGGACGGTACTCAAAGCGCCATAGCCCCGAACGGTTCGTCCCAATCCACACCCGACCCAAACGGTCAGTACAAAGCGATTGAATATCATTGCCGCGCAGCGAAAGTCCCGACGTAGAATCCGGCGCAAAGCGGAGAAAATTGTTCGATGTCGTCATATAGCGGTATAAACCGCCTTCGTAGGTTCCAACCCAGATTGCGCCTGTTTTATCTGCTGCTAAACGCCAGACAATATCGCTTTGAAGCGCTCCGGCATCGTTGGGATTTTTGCGATAGGTGGTAAATTGCCCCGTTTTTTTATCCATTTTGCACAAGCCACCACCGTAAGTCCCGACCCACAAATACTCGCCCCGTGCATCGTCAACAATCGAGGTAACGTAAGCATTGGAGAGCGATTGAGGCTTACCGTCGGCGCGAAAATTGGTAAAGGTTTCGCTTGTGCGATTGAAACGGCTCAAACCGCCTTTTGTGCCAACCCACAGCACTCCTTCTTTATCTTCGTACAGCGCTTCGATATAGTTTCGCGCCAACGAAGCCGTATCACGGGGATTAAAGCGAAATATTTTGAAGGAGTGTCCGTCCCAGCGATTTAAGCCATCTTCGGTACCAAACCACATAAACCCTCGCCTGTCCTGCGCGATGCACAGCACCGTTCCTTGCGATAGCCCTTGCTTGACGGTTAAGCGCTCAAAGGCAACGTCGCTGTGTCCGCCTGTCTGTGAATGAAGCAGTAGTGGTCGCTGTACGCACAGAAGCAGCACAAAAGCGCAAAGAGCAAGAATGCGTCGGTTCATACGGGAATTGGAATAGGGGGTCGCAAAATGGCGGTTTGTGATTTTTGGGGACAAAAGATTACACTCTGTTGATTACCGCGCCACAACCACCGTCTGCGCAGAGACCACACTACCTACAAATACTCGCACAACATAAACGCCACTCGGCATATCCTGCGTCGCCCAGACCATGCGTTGTTTGCCGCTCAGGGTTTCACCATTTATGAGTTGCGCTACTTCTATCCCCAAGCTGTTCACCACACTCATGCGGACGGGCTGCGGCTGCGGCACGTCGAATTCAACAGTCGTAAGTTCGGAGACAGGGTTTGGGAAGAGGCGAATTGAAGCAATCTGTTCCTTCTTCAGTGTGTGGTCATATGCACTTGTCGGCAGAATCGCATTGAGGCGTGTTAGGAAATAACTTATCGTGGAGGTTTGTCTGTTAATTTTGACTCCATTCAGCAATATCTTATTATCGCGTTGAATAGCTATATCTCTTATAATAATGCTCTCGTTTGCCGCTACTGGTAGATTGACGGAAAACACAGTATCAAGCGTTCCGTTACTATTGAGTCGGCAAAAACCGTTATAAGAACGACCATTACAACTTGAAAATATACCACCGACAAGAATTTTTTCATCCGATTGCCGTGCCATTGAGAAAACAATAGGTAATTCACCCAATGCACCTAAAGCCGTTATGACTGGAGATAAGCTAAAGCCACTGCCCAATGCTTGGCTAAAAGCATTGTCGAGGGTGCCATCTGCATTAAGTCGCAAGACTTTTCTGGACATCTCGCCACCGAGCAATATTTTTCCATCGCCTTGTATGACGATTGCCCTGACGGTTTTGGTCTCTTGTGTGGCAGCATAATTCACACGAAAATTTTCGTCAATATCGCCAGTATTCTTAATCCGCGCAAGCCCCCAAGCGGCAAGACTGTTAAATCGTGCAAAAAATCCACCCATAAGAAAACTATTATCGGCAAGCGTTGCAAGAGCATATAATTGCGGTGTATCTCCAGATGTCTCTCGCCGGAGTCCTAAACCGAAACGATTAAAAAAATCAAGGCTTCTCGTTCCATCGGGAGCAATTTTATACGCATAAATAGTACTTCCCGTGTTTTGCCCTGCAATAATATTTCCATCTGATTGAAGCGCAAGAGTACCTACAGAACCAACTATATTGCATGAAAATGTCCTGTCTATCGTACCATCTGCATTAAGACGGATAATCTGATCTGGTGTTTGGACATCATTAAATCTTCCCCATGTACCGCCGATAAGAATTTTTCCATCGTTCTGCTCGACAATACCACCAATCACGACAAGATTGCTTGAGGGTTGCGGCTGAAATCCCTTACCAACATTTGATAAGAATTGTTGGTCAATAGAGCCATCCGGCATCAGTCGCACAATACCAGAAACATTCACTCCATTAAAAGATGTAAAATTGCCGCCCAAAAGAATTTTACCATCACGCTGAAGAGTCATAACGCTGATAAATGCGCTTGTCCCTGTTCCTCTTCCAAGCATTCGTACAAATGCAGAGTCAATAGATCCTGATTGTGCAAAAGTGGCGCAGAAAGAAACCATCACGGCAGCCATGGTACAAAAAGATAGTCGTATTGTTCGCATAAATGCTATAGTTTGGTAGTGAAAATGAAAGATGGAGGAGTAGATCGCTGTTTGGAGAATTTGAAGGCAAAAAACAGCATATTTTTCTTCGCCTATTACCGCGCCACAACCACACTCCGCGTTGAGACCGTACCGCCCACAAGTATCCGCACCATAAAAACACCACTTGGCACACCTTGCGTCGCCCAGACCATACGCTGTTTGCCGCTGAGGATTTCGCCGTTTGAGAGTTGAGCCACCTCTACACCCAAGCTGTTTACCACACCCACGCGAACAGGCTGCGGGTGCGGCACATCGAATTCGATAGTGGTGAGTTCAGAAGTAGGATTTGGAAAGATATGGAATGGGGATGAAGGTGAATTTGCATTGAGACCAGTCGTTGTGGCATTTTCTGCACGACAGACCTCAGATCTTTCCCTGTATCCTCCAAAGAGCGTTGTACCACTTAATACGATAATATCACACGAGCAGAGACTGTTTCCTTGCGTAATTGTCCACGTCTCTCCGTTGTTGGTAGAACGATATATCCCGCCAGAAGTATAAGTGAGGATTGTTGAACCATTGGAAGTTAATTCATGGACAAACGAGCTTGAACCGCTCTCGAAGCCCTTTCCTACTCCCCAAGTCCAACCATTGTCCTTTGAGAAAAAGATGCCGCGCCCATTTGTCCCAACGATGATATTAGAGCCATTGACGAGTATTGAATTAACATTAAGCGTGGAACTGGTAATAGACAATCCTCCCCAAGATGATCCGTTGTCTAAAGATCGCATAACTCCATTTGTTTCTGTTCCGACAAAGATCGTTGTACCATTTACGCCAATTGTTTTGACTAATTTATTTGGCAACGATGTTTTTTTCCATGTCCTTCCCATATCATCCGAACGATAAACACCGCCGTCTTCACCACTGCTAGTATACGATCCGGCAAATACTGATGTTGTGTTCATTCCTAAGGCGTTGATGCGTATTCCGGGAAGCCCTCCGCTTGCCCATGTCCAGCCATAATTTACGGAACGCATTATGCCTTCAAATGCCGTTCCGGCAAACACGACAGCGCCACTTGCTAAGATAGGACGAATTGATTGCCTACCACTAAATTTACCAACTCTTACCCACGTCTTGTTTGTATGAATCCATCGAAAAATTTCGCTGCCAGTTGTTCCCGCAAAGACTGCATTGCTATCACCAACTGCGAGTGATGTAGCATAATCCCTTCCTCCAAACAAGCCGATCCCAAAGACCACATTTGTTGGTTGCCAGTTAATTGCCTGTGCCTTTGCACTTCCAAAGCAAACAAATACCACTAACGTCGAGCAAACGATTCGCTGTATCGTTATCATAGTTTTTTGAGTGATAAAGTGAGCAAAACTAAAAGAGATTAAAAATTGCACTTGCCCTCCACGTCAAAGGTGAGCAACAACTTGATATCAACACTCTTTGATGTTTGGTATATATGGCATCCTTGCTGAGTATATTCAACAGCAATTTTTCTTTGACAAAGAGGCAACAGGCGAAAACACAAGTAATGGCTGGAATAAACAATCAAAAATCTTGTATTAGAGAGTCTAAACCCCAAGTCTCTCTTTTTGACAAGGTGTTTTCTCACAAAAGCCTTTCACGCCTGTGTTTATAGGACAATCGCATGAAAACTTCAAACCCGCATCAAATCAGCATTCCAATATCATCAGTGTTTGTCGTTTAACGTGTAGAGACAAGGCAATGCCTTGTCTCTACGGCATAGATTTTTTTTTCATGCGATTGCCCTACCTGTGTTTATCGGCAATTTGCCAAAGTAAACTTAATCATTTTGAAAATTCAGCGCATACGACACACCGACATTCAAACTAGCATACGAAAACGGCACATAGCCCGCAACAAGCGCTATCAACTTGAGCGAAGCGTCAAAATCTAAGCCCGGTTGCAAAGGATAGCGTATGCCCGCTTTTGGAGTCACGGCAAGGTTGACTGAAGCAGTTTGCGATCCCTCTGGTCTGATATTGCCACCGGCGATAAAATATGTACCGACTTCCATCCCAACATACGGCTGTAAGCCTGTAACAGCAAAGTTATAGCGCAGTCCGCCAGTGAAGGCGAAGTTCAGCAAAGGATTATCTTTAAAATAAAACGAGTTCAAGATTGGAAATGAGCCATCGGCGTTTTGACGACGGAAATAGCCATTGCTAATAACTCCGACAGCGCCAGAAACGGAGAGAAACAGCGCACGGTCAAATTTGTAGTAATAGTTGACCGCCCCACCAATGCCAACGCCAACATCTCTCAACGTCAGTCTTTGTCCATCCGAAGCGGTTGCGGTCGCATCGAACGTATATTGCGGACCGACTTCAATACCGATTTGATGTGTCCAACGCCCTGTTTGCGCGGCGACATTGCCACAAAGGGAAAGTATCCCGACAAAACTCCACAGAATAAATGTTTTCATAGTACACTAAAAAATACGGTGATAAAAAATAAGGAGAGTGATTATCCATTACAAAATTCGCTTACCCATACAGGAACTTACGACATCAATAGCAAAAACGGCAGTGCTGTTGCGGGTATCCAAAATTGGATTAACTTCGGTAACATCCAACGAAGCAACCATGCGGGTTTCAGCAAGGTATTCCATGATAAAATGTGCCTCGCGGAAGGAGAGTCCGCCCGGCACCGGCGTACCGACACCCGGGGCAACAAGTGGGTCAACGCTGTCCAAATCAAAGCTCACATGAAGATGGTCAACGTGCGGGCGTAATTGTTCGACCACTTCAGCAATAATGGGATAAATTCCGCGTTTGTCAATGTCGAACATCGTGTACGCATTGATGCCGAGTTGCTTGATAAGCGCCACTTCGCCTTTGTCAAGGTCGCGGGCTGCGATAATGACGACGTTCTCCGGCTGTACTTTCACAAAATCGCCACCGATAGACTTGAGTGTTGCATCGCCATGCCCCATTGCCACAGCAAGTGGCATTCCATGAATATTGCCGGACGGCGTTGTTTCGGGCGTGTTCATATCGGCATGAGCATCAATCCACACAACGCCCAAACGTTTGCCAGTCCGCTTGCAATGTGCCGCCACGCCGCCAAGTGAGCCAATGCCCATTGAATGGTCGCCACCCAAAATAAGCGGGAAGCGCTTTGCGTCCAATGCCGCTTCGACGCGCTCGGCTAAAATCGTTGTTGCGCGGGCAATTTCTTTCAAGAATTTGAGGTTTGACGCGCCTTCGTCCTCGACTTCTAGGGCATGGACAGGAATATCGCCTTCATCGGTAACGGTATAGCCGAGTGATTCCAGTCGGCTCGTCATCCCTGCAATGCGCAATGCCGAAGGTCCCATATCAACACCGCGTCGTCCCGCGCCTAAATCGCTGGGATAGCCGATGATTTGTACATGATGATGCTTACTCATAAACGTATGAACGATAAAGTATGAAGGATAAAAAGGAGAGGCAGTCTCTTCCCAAGCCGACTAACTCGCTGTTGCTGCATGGTCTCTCGTCGCTTGCGTCCGGCGAAGAAGCGCCTCGTCATCGGTCTCAATGGCAACCATTGCTAAAGCGCTTTCGGAAGTATGGGAGAGCGAGACGTGCAGCGTGCATGAGCCATATTTTTCAGCAATTTTTCCCGACAAACGCAAGATGGGTTCGCCGCTACGCCGTTTCACAACCTCAACGGAAGTCCACGTCATATCGCCCGTCAGCCCCGTACCGATGGCTTTGCTGAAGGCTTCTTTTGCCGCAAAGCGGGCTGCATAGTGCTGGAAGGAATATTTTTGTGCATCGCAGTAACGACGCTCCTCTTCGGTGTAAATTCGCCGCATAAAGCGTTCACCTTACTTTTCCAATGCCTCTTGAATCCTCGAAACGAGGACAATATCTGTGCCGATGCCGAGAATCATGGGTAGTAACGAGGGTGATGAGCAAAGTATGAAGTATAAATGATAAAGTATGAAGTCAGAAAGCCTCTTCAGCACTTGTCCTAGATTTTTCGTAACTGGTCAGGTATCTCCTTCCGACGGCTGAGGAGTGCGAGAACGCTGCCGTCGGAAGGTTTTCCCGGTACTGTTTTTTT
>JAAFHM010000461.1 GCA_013298375.1 Ignavibacteria bacterium
AGCCCGATGTAGGCAAGCGGCACAGGTCCTCCGGTGTATGCCCATGCCGTAACGAGCGACAGCACCCCAATAGCGAGTATTTGCCAGCCCCCCACCCAGACGAGGTATTGCCCAAGAATGAACGCTGTGAGCGCGACCAGCCATGCCGCCCGCTTCACATCTTGTTCCGAGAGCAGCCCTGATGCAACCGCACGGGCGGGACCCAAGCGTTCTCCCGTGTCCGCACCTTTGCGAAAATCGTACAAATCGTTGATGAGATTACTGGCGATTTGCATCAGCAGCGCACAAACAAGCGCCGCCAGTGCTGGCAGAGGCGAAAATGCGCCGTCGGCAAACGCCAGCGCTGTCCCCAATAGAACGGGCGATGCTCCGGCGGGTAATGTTTTGGGTCGAATAGCAAGAAGCCAAGGTTTTATGCTGGTCATTGGGGGGTGGTTGTTAGTCATTGGTCTGGCGGGGTGTCCGCTTTTTTTACCAAATATAAGACATTCTGCCCATTGATGATTGCGGGGAAGAAAATTCTTCGGAGCGCCCACGCCGCCGAAGTCCCGGAAAATGATGAATTGGTTGAATGTGGATTAGGAATCCGCAAAATTTTTTGTCATATTTGTTGGCTGGTGTAATCGCTCTTCGTGATTGAGAGCAACGTTCACCGTGAGTCGCAGATGGGTGCTGCCTTGCGCACTTCACTACACACATAGCTCGTTACAGATGGATTTAATACTTCTTCAGCAAATGGTTGATGAGAAATTGGTTTCGGTTGAAAAACACCCGGAAGGCGATTTGTTCATTTACAACTATTCCAAGCGGGTTCAATATGAAAAGCTGTGGAACGATGTCACCTTGCATACACGCGGTTTGATTCTTGATGCTGAGGGAAACACCCTTGCCCGACCATTCGGAAAGTTCTTCAATCTCGAAGAGATTTCGTTACAAGACCTACCCGCGTTGCCGTTTGAGGTCTTTGAAAAACTTGACGGTTCGCTAGGAATTTTATACTTCTACAACAACGAGCCACGTATTGCCACTCGCGGTAGTTTTGTCAGCACACAAGCACAAAGAGCGACGCAGATTCTCTACGACAAATACCGTCATCTGTTTCCATTGCTCAAACGGAACAAAACGTACCTTTTTGAAATTATTTTCCCTGAAAACCGCATCGTTGTTGATTACGGGGCGTTAAGTGATCTTATTTTGCTCACGGTGATTGACAACGAATCTGGCGAAGAAACGATTGAGGATCTTGGATTTCCGATAGTCAAGCGCTACGACGGCATATCTGATGTGACCGCACTCACACTCAAGGAAGCGCCCAATAAAGAAGGCTTCGTTGTTCGGTTCCAAAACAATGTTCGTGTCAAAGTGAAATTCGACGAATATGTCCGTTTGCACCGCATCATTACAGGCGTTTCCAACGTTACAATATGGGAATATCTCAAAGAAGGCACGTCGTTTGAACAATTAGTCGAAAGAGTTCCCGATGAGTTCTACGCATGGCTTTCACAAACGAAAAATGAATTGGAGGCGCAGTATCAGGCAATCGCCGACAGAGCAGATGCTGTATTCAAGCAAATCTATTCACCCGACCGAAAAGCCTTTGCCCTCGCGGTAATGTCGAAATATCAGGATATTTCTTTTATTCTGTTTTGCTTGTATTCAGGAAAGCCAATCGCGCCGGGCATTTGGAAAATGATACGCCCAGAATACAGCAAAGCCTTCAAGATTGATACTGGCGGCGAACAGCACCACACGTAAAGACGGGTGATGCTTGCTACTCGGTTGTCATCGTTCCGCACAGCCGTCCCATCGCGTGATTTGACGGTTTTTTTTATGTTTCACGAACTCAATTTTTGTTTCACTCTTCAATCCCGCACCAATACAATGGATTCCTCAACAACACCCGCGCAACGCACAAATTTTTACGAGATTCACAAAGCGCTCGGCGCAAAAATCATTCCTTTTGGCGGGTTTGATATGCCCGTCAATTATCCGAAGGGAATTTTGCAAGAACATTTTGCCGTGCGGCGTGGTGTAGGGATGTTTGATGTTTCTCATATGGGCGAAGTGGAAATTTATGGTAATAATGCGTTGTCGTTTGTGCAAAAACTTACCGTGAATGACGCTTCAAAGCTGGAAGTTGGCAAAGCGCAGTATTCCGCGATGTGCTACCGGGAAGGCGGAATTGTGGACGATTTGCTGGTCTATCGCCGGAACGACCATTATTTTTTGGTTATCAATGCCTCGAACATTGCCAAAGATATAAGCTGGATGCGGGACGTAGCAACGGGTATGAACGATGTGGAGATTCGGGATGTGAGCGCAGAGGTTAATCTTCTCGCTGTGCAAGGACCGAAATCCTTGGCAACGCTGCAAAAGCTGACCACTACTCAACTGGAAACGATTCCTTACTATGCTTTTGCCGAAGGAACGCTTGCGGGTGTACCGATGATTCTGTCGCGGACGGGCTACACGGGCGAAATCGGTTTTGAACTGTATTTTCGCGGTGATGCGGGCGTGGGGGCTTCTGTTTGGAACGCTATTATGGATGCTGGGGCGGAATTTGCCATTGAGCCATGCGGCTTGGGAGCGCGTGACACCTTGCGTTTGGAGAAAGGGTTTAGTCTGTATGGGAATGATATTGACCAAACGACTCACCCGCTCGAAGCAGGTCTGGGCTGGATAACGAAACTTGCCAAAGACGATTTTATGGGCAAACAGGCGCTTGTTTCTGCCAAAGAGCAGGGACTAACGCGGAAACTTGTTGGCTTCAAGATGCAGCAAGAAAAAATCATCCCTCGGCAGGGCTACACCCTCCATGCGGGCGGCGTGCAAATTGGCACAGTCACAAGCGGCGGGATTTCGCCGATGCTCAATCTTGGAATCGGCATGGGCTACGTGGATGCGTCTGCCAGCGCCGTTGGCACGATTATTCATCTTTCTGTCCGTGGGAAGGAATTTCCTGCGGAAGTAGTAAAGATGCCGTTTGTTTGATTCTTTCTTCCTTTTTGTGACTGGTCAGTTCTCGTGCGAGGGTCTGCCTTCTTCGGCAGGCTCTCGCTTCATGCCGATAAGCACAGAACCATAGCGAGACCCTCGTTAAGAAACGAGAGCCTCGCACCTGAGCAGTCTCTTATTTTTCATTTGCACACCAAATGTATAACAATTCTTCAGCTCATACCCGATTTTCTCCTGCGCCAGACCTTCAGAAAAAGGTGCTGGTATTGGCATATTATTTCCCGCCGATGGGGTTAAGCGGTGTCCAGCGCACGTTGAAATTTACGAAATATATGCGGCGGTATTTTTGGGAGCCGACCGTGATTACCACTGGTCCCGTCGGGTATTATGCTATTGACCAATCCTTGCAGCAAGAAGCGGAGCGCGAGGAAATTCGCGTTGTGCGCACAAGCGGTGGCGATGTAAACGCGATGCTGGCTGCGAAGGGCGAATTTAAGCAACGCACTATGCCGGCAGAGTTTGTGCGCAAGATACTTTCGCGGGTGAGTAATTGGCTTTTTGTTCCCGACAACAAGCGTTCATGGGCGCGGCAGGCATACAAAACTGCCGCAAAACTGCTCGAAGAGGAAAAATATGACCTGATTTTTGTGAGCGCACCGCCGTTTTCCGCCATGCAAGCCGCCGCGCGTCTCAAGAAAAAATTCGGGATTCCGCTTGTGGTGGATTACCGCGATTTATGGGTCGGCAATCAGTTTATGTCCTTCCCAACACCTCTCCACAGCCATCTTCACGAGCGCATGGAATATGCGGTACTCCGCGAGGCAAACAAAATTATCGTGACGAATCGTCGTATGAAAGAGCGGATGCTGCTTCATCATCCGTTTTTGCAGCACGACGACATCACGATTATTTCGCAGGGCTATGACCCCGCCGATTTTCTTGTGCCGCCCGTACAGCGCACGAACTGGAAGTTTCGCATCGGTTATGCTGGCATTTTTTATGATTTTATTACGCCCAAATATTTTCTCAAAGCGTTTCAGATGATTGTCAAAGAGCGTCCCGATATTGCTGCTGACATGGAACTGCACTTTATCGGGCTGTTGCGCAAAGAAAATATGCGTTTAGTGAAAAAAATGGGGT
>JAAFHM010000525.1 GCA_013298375.1 Ignavibacteria bacterium
TGCATCTCCACAAACGACATCGGTAACGACATCAGTTTCACGGGAAAATGCGAACGAACAATCATTCCGCTCAACAGTTGTTGTTGACGAACAGGGAGTTTCTCTCGCATCATTCCCCAAAGCGCGTATTGGCGAGGTCTTGAGCGTAGAACTCTATTCCGTTTTTGGTGCGTGTGTTGCACGGTCAAGTGGTATTGCGGATGTTTCGTTATCAACCGTTAATTTCCCCAAAGGCGCATATTTCCTTCTTCTTCGGAGTAATCATCATGTTGAATCGCACACGATTTTTTTGCGCTAACTTGCTTTCGAGAGCAGTATTCCTCGCAATGCTTTTCTTCGTTGTCCAAAGTTGCCGCCAAGCGCCCATTATTGCGCCTATTACTCCGATTGTTGGCTTTGATGGAGTCTATATCCTCTGCGAGGGACTCTGGAGGCAAGATAACGCGACACTTTCCCGCTTTGATAGTGCGAAGGAAATT
Organism: Ignavibacteria bacterium; assembly: GCA_013298375.1. Taxonomy (GTDB): domain Bacteria; phylum Bacteroidota; class Ignavibacteria; order Kapaibacteriales; family UBA4661; genus PH2015. The sequence goes on from JAAFHM010000525.1 coordinate 480, forward strand.
GTTCAGAACGATTATTTTGCCAGCGTTAATCCGTCATTGCGCTTGGGAGACACCGCCAATGACATGGTGCTGAAAGGAGACACGCTCTACATTGCCGTTTCGACCTCGCGGAGTATTGAGATACTCCAAGCCTCATCAGGGAAATGGCTAGGCAGGATTCGTTTGGACGGTATGAAACAAGAGCCTCGCTGTCTCAGCATTGTCAATGACACAACGGCATTTTGTACCAATCTCAATGACGATTCCGTGACCGAGTTCAATCCGCGCACTTTCACGATTCGCACGGCACGAATACCCGTTGGACCAGCGCCAGAGGGGATTGCCGCGAGTAATCGTTATGTCTTTGTCGCCAATTCCGGTTTTGGCGATTTTCGTGCGTCGGAGCCGAAAGCCGGCACGGTGTCTGTTCTTGATGTGCAAACCAAACAAGAACGACGAACACTGACGGGCTTACCCAATGTCAGCGATATTGCCATGAACCGCCAGAAGACGAGATTATATGCGGCATACAGGCATTTGCCTTCTAAGACTGATTCGCTGGGTGGTATTGCTGAGTTTGATGCAGAAACATTGCAAGAACTCCGCCGTTGGCGCATGAAATCGCCGTTGGCACTCAATTTTTCCGCAACGGGCGACACACTTTTTTATGTGGGTGATGGAGGGGTTGACTTTTTGGCACTACGACAGGTGGACGCAAAACCAACAAGCGCCGTGCGCAAAACAGACAAGAACGTCGTTTGGTACGGGCTTGGTGTTCACCCGCGTTCATCGGCATTATGGATTTGCAATGCAAAAGACTACTCTTCTCAAGGTGAAATTATCGTCATGCAGACCGGAGGTTCAGCGCCGATACGTCGTTTTGATGTTGGGATAAACCCGAATACGATTGTTTTCTTCTAATGCGTGAGCAAGAGCATAACGAATCATCGCTTGGAACGAGAACACGGTTGTTCATTTTCCGTCTGATTTGTCCGAAATTTTATGTATTTTTGCCCATTGTTTTGAAGATTTTCTCTGTATTTGTCCCTCTTTTTACTGTATGACCTTTTTTGGGATTTTACGATATAGCCTCATTATGCTATTTCTGCTGGGAGGGTGTTTTGAGGTTTTTGCCCAAAACCAACTTCTGGACTCGTCTTTTCTTTCCAAGAAAAAGCTCTACACAAACTTCATTGACGCTCTCAAAGAACCCGACAAAGTCTATCGTTTGGCTCTGGTGGATGAGCAGTTGGAAGAGCTTTCGGGGCGCATTAGCGAACTTACGAGTCTCCAATATTTAGACCTTTCCAAAAACAAGCTCACCGCGTTGCCGGAAGAATTGTGCGATTTACCAAACCTGCAAATCATTATTGCCCGCGATAACCAGCTTGAGCGCTTGCCCGAAGGTCTAGCGCGGTTGCAAAATATGATTGAATTGGACGTAAGCGTCAATCTTCTTCCAGAACTCCCGTCTGCACTTGGCTCGCTTAAAAAACTCAAGCGTCTTTTTTGCCGAAAAAACAGACTCAAGGCGCTTCCGGAGGAAATCGGCGATTTACAGAAATTGGCAGAATGTGATTTTTCACAAAATCGCTTGACAGAGCTTCCCAAACGCTTCAGTGCTTGTGTACAGCTTGCCGATCTTGATTTATCGGAAAATAAACTCACGGCGTTGGCTGATGATTTCGTACAGCTAACAAAACTCATTTCACTGAATCTCAATTCCAATAAACTGATCTTGCTGCCGCCGCGACTGGGCGCACTGATTCAACTACGACACTTGCAAGTTGCCTACAATAAGTTGGAAGAATTTCCTCAATCGGTTAATTCACTCAAACGCCTTCAAGTCTTACGTCTGGATTTTAACAAACTCAAAGTTCTGCCCCAAGAACTTGGTAATATCGTTTTTTTGCAGGAACTCTATGCCAATGGCAATCAACTAAGCGAATTTCCAGCGCAGTTGTGCAGTTTGCGCAGCCTCAAAGTATTGCAACTCTCTGGCAATCTTATCCCCACTCTTCCGAGTAATATCGGTAATTGCACAAACCTACAATCGCTACACCTCGCTCGCAATACGATTCGAGACCTACCGCCAACCATCTCCCAACTCCAAAACTTACGCGAGCTTTTGCTCACGGGTAATCCAATTGCGCAAAATCTCAAAGTGATGGATACTTGGCGCGAAACACTCGCAAATACGGCTATTGTGGGGAAATAGCATCGTCTAGTCAGAAACGGATAAATCTGCAAGATTTTTTTACTCAATGTTCACAACAATACATCACCATGATTCATCCCTCTCAGATACTGGTTCTTTGCGGCTTTGTGCTTACAGCAACATTTGCCTTTGCCCAAACACCGCAGCAAGCCTCCGTTGCAAAAGATTTCCCAACCTTTCGTGCTTTTACGCTTCACCTTGATTCTCTCGCCGCTACTGGTGACAGCGCTAAAATCAATACGCTCTGGCGACGGCTAACTGCCCAGAACCGCGTACCCTTCAGCATTGGAGATTCGGTAGCGTTTTTGTACCGAAGTATTCCGCCACATCCTGCATCGGTGCGCTTTGCAGGAGATTTCAACCAATGGCAACCCTCGTGGACGGCGCAGCGCATCGGCTCGTCTAATGCGACCGTTTCACTCTGGCGCTACACAGCAACGTTTCCCAGCACAGCACGATTGGATTACAAAATTGTTGTGGGCAATGATTGGATTCTCGACCCCGCCAACCCGAACCAGCAGTGGGGCGGATTTGGACCCAATTCCGCACTACAAATGCCGGATTGGAAATTTCCCAGTGAAACCCTAAAACGCCCAAATGTAAGCGGTACGGCGGCAGGCGGAACACTCGCGGAAATGCGCCGCATAGCAAGCCGCGCTCTGGGCTATGACGTGCAGTATCAGGTCTATCTACCCGCAGGGTACACGGCAACTCGCACGGCGTTTCCCGTGATTTACGTTGCCGATGGGCAGGAATATCGTGATGATCGCTTGGGGGCGATGCCGATTGTTCTGGATAATCTCATTGCTGACAACCGCATCACACCTACTATTGCGGTCTTTCTCGACCCGCGCAATCCAAACAATCTCAGCCAAAACAGGCGTATTGACGAATATGCCGCCAATGCGCGGTATGCAGACTTTTTGGCGAATGAACTTGTACCGCAGATTGACAGTCTTTATAACACGCGCCGCAGCG
>JAAFHM010000323.1 GCA_013298375.1 Ignavibacteria bacterium
AAGGAGGTGCCGGCACTCGTACGCTCACTCTTACGCCACAATGGGCAACATCGAACCAGCAAGGGACAGCGTTTCGAGCCGATGCCGTTGGTCTTGGCTTGTTTGCGAATGGTCAGTATGTTGAAACGACGACCAGTGCTTCGATCAACCTTGGGGGTGGCTTTTCGGCACAACAAGGCACTTACACGGCAACATTCAATAGTACGCCTGTCGTGATATTTTCACGGTTTCAGCCGATTGCCCTGCCTCCTGTGCCGCCCTTTATCACAAGCACGACACCAACCTCATTGCCAGTCAGTAATGAAGGCTTCACCGTCAGCATCATTGGGCGAAACTTAGGGAGCATTCGTACCGTGACCGCTAGGAATCTTGTGAACAACGTCACTGTACAAGGAACAATTATTGGCGCAACATCTGCATCGTTCCTCACGGTGAGTTTCCCTCCAAACGCAACCAATGTTCCCGGAATAGTACGGCTGAGTTTTGGTAATGGGGCAATAGTTTCGACTATTGGCGAAATAACGGTGACACCTATCGCTGCGCCCACACTCAATCCCATCACGCCATCGACCACAGCAAGTGGCAATGCTTTTACGCTGAATATCACTGGTACAGGCTTTCTTTCCAGAGCGATTGTGACAGTGAATGGTAACACCGCACGACTGATGAGAACTTTGACAAGTTCGTCCGCATCATTTGAGGTTCCGGCAACAGCAAATACGACCTCTAGCACACTGCGCATTCGTGTTACCAATTCCGATGGACAATTTGCCGAACTCCCGTACGCAATTGGTCAAGCATCGCTGCCGACTATCATAAATATTTCCCCTCGTGCGGCGTTTGTTGGGTCAACGGGCGTTACAATCAGCGTTCAAGGCACAGGCTTCTTTTCTCAAGGCTTTGTCAGAGCAATCTTTAATTCTACCCCCGTAATGGTGAATGTTCTGAGTTCAACGAGCCTAACGCTGACCATACCAGCAAGTCTTTTGACGCAAACGGGCTTCCCATCTATCTTGATAAGTAACTCTGACATACAGTCTATTGGGTACGTCTTTACTATCTCGGAGCGTGCGCCGCAAGGTCCCACGCCGATGATTACAAGCTATTCGCCGACAACAACGACAGCAAGCAATCGCGCATTCAGTGTTATTGTGCGAGGAAGCAATTTTAGCCCTCGATCATTAGTAACTGTGCGTGGGAATGTCATTACACCAAGCACTTTAGATACCAATAATCTTGTCGTAGAAATTCCGGCGGGGCTAAATGCGGCGGCTGGAATAGTTGATGTTACGCTCCAAAGCCCTGATTTACAGTTTACAACCGCCACCCTAGCAGTCGGAGCAATTCTTCCGGCTCCCGTTCTCAATATCCTCGCTCCTTTGACAACGCAGGCAGGTGTCAGCCCCGGACGCGCATTTACGCTTACGATATCCGGTGCGAATTTCACAACGGGCGCGAGTGTGATATTCAACGGGCAGCCTCTTCAAATTGCCTCACAATCCTCGACAGTCATTAGAGCGATAGTGCCAAGTAATAGCATTTCGCCGACATCGCTGCTTCAAGTATTAAACTCCTGCATTGTCCTCAATGGTGATGGTCAACCAACCGCTTCGGCGACATTTTTTGTCTCCATACCAAGCGCTGTCCTTGATGCGACGCTTTCCGATGTGATGATATACCCGAATCCGATGCGCGATGTTCTACGGGTTCAGCGAGTTTTTGAGCGCCCAGCCAGCCTAACGCTTCGTGTGAGAAGTATTCTGGGTCAATGTGTGTTTACTCAAACAGAGCAGCATCTTTCCGGTACATACACAAAGCAAGTGGATGTACAATCGCTTCCGGCGGGTGTGTATATCGTCGAACTTAGTGATGGTGTGCGGCATTTTGTCCAGAAAGTCGTCAAATACTGATGCTGTAAGTGCGTACTTGGGAAACTTGAATTCAAGAAAATATCCCTTTTTCTTCTATCATTTTCACTTGTAGGCAACAACGGCACGGTTCCCAAAAGGGAGACCGTGCCGTTGTTTGTTTATGCAGGAAATATCTATTGTGCCTACCATTATTTTCTGTGCTGTATCAAGCGTCTCGTTGTACTTGAATTCGGGTATTCAAAGCGGCATCCTGCCCTTGATATACCACCGAATATATGCTTTGGCAAAAAGCGTGAAGTTCAGCATATTGTTGATGTGTCGAGGTGTTTGCAATTGTACTTTGCACCGTCGGCAGGAGTTGACAAAAATTTGATGCTGCTTTTCAACGAAACCTCAATTATACTCCGCTATTGATACAAATTTCTTTCCGTCTGCGTTTGACGCTCTGGTACACGGCGCTTGTGGCTTTGCCATTGGCGTTGGTGATTTTATTAGCATACCTGACCGTACAGCGTGAATTGAACGATAATCTTGATTCCTCGCTTCAGCGCGTCACGGAATCTCTGGACTACATCATTCGCAAAAAGCAAAACGAAACTCAACAACCGCTTCTGCCCTCGCAATCCGAGCGCCCCAGACGCGAAAAAGCAAAACTGACCGGAAAAGTTGATTACTTCGAGTTTTTTCGTGCTGAAGAGCGGCGGCGCTTTGTCGGACCAATTCTCCCGCCTAAAGACACCTCGGCGCAACGCGAAGAGAAAGCAGATGTCGTATGGTCTGCGGTCTATGAGCATATTTTGCTGAACCCGAAAAATTATTTTATTCAAGTTGCCGACTCCGGGGGAACAATCGTCTGGCGCTCCGAAAATTTACAACAACACAAATGGCAATTACCGCTTCCAATGGTCGGGATGCTGGAAGGCGATGGGTTTCCCTTTCGCTATACGATTCCAACGGTCTCGCTTGGAAAGCAGCGTTTGCGCGTGTTTGTCTATCATACCGGAACAGTGCAAATCTCCGTTGGATATCCCGTAGAAGAAATCGAAACTACGCTCAACGACCTCTTTTCATCCTTGATTTTGGCTGCACCCATTGTCCTTGTCCTCGCGGTGATAAGCGGATGGTTTTTAGCAAAATATTTCGTGCAGCCGGTCGAAGAAATCATTCGTCTTGCTGATGATATTACCGAGCATAATCTCAGCCAGCGTTTGCCCGTGCGCCGTGTGAATGATGAAATCTCACGCCTGACACGAACATTGAATGAGATGATAGAGCGCTTAGAGCGCTCATTCGAGCAGGTACGCCAGTTTACTGGCGATGCTTCGCACGAACTCCGAACACCACTTGCTATTTTGATGGGAGAATTGGAAGTGGCACTGCACTCCAAAAAAACAGCGCACGAATACCAAGAAACCATTGCCAGTGCGCTTGAAGAAGTAAGCCGTCTTTCGCAAGTAGTCAAAAATCTGCTCGAACTTTCACGCGCCGATGCCGGGCAGGTTCCGCTTGACCTCAACAACTTTAGCCTCAGTGCGCTTTTGGATGATATGGTCGAAGACGCGATGATTCTGGGCGAGGAAAAAGATATTGTCGTGCGCTCCACCATTGAATCGGCGGTGATGTTGCAGGGCGACAAAGTCCGCTTACACCAAGCACTGCTCAATATCGTGGATAATGCCGTAAAATATACCCAAAGCGGTGGTAACATCACGGTTGCCTTGCGCGTTCAAGACGATGAGGCACTTGTTTCGGTCAGCGATAGCGGTTATGGTATCCCGGAGGAGGATATTCCCTATATTTTTGACCGTTTTTATCGCGTGGACAAATCGCGCTCGACCAATATTAGCGGGCATGGTTTAGGCTTATCCATCGTCAAATGGGTGGTCGAAGCGCATCGAGGTAGAATTAAGGTCACAAGCAACGTTGGCAAAGGAACAATTTTCTTTTTATGGTTGCCGCTTGAACAGCCAGAACCGAAGCCGTTTTCGACGCAAATTGCCGATCATTTTTGACACGAACATCGCACAGCGAGTGACAAATATTTCTGCGATTTGATGAAGAGCCGAATAATGTGTATTTTACGAAAAACAAGCAGCCCTGAGGCTATCCAGTTGTTGAATTTATGCGGGACATAACCCATCATGCAGAACGAAGAACCTACACACAATCACGATTTTTCGGATTCTTTACCCACCTCGCCCTCTCCCTATCCTGAATGGTGGAAATCTATGCTCACGCGCCGCCAAATGAACACAAATTTGGCAAGTCTGGCGGCTGCGGCAGGAATTTCAGGATTTCTCGTCTCGTGCGACGACGACGAGATAGAGTCCGAGAGCGATACCTTGGAACTCCAGCGCAAAGAAGGCTGGAATGTTGGTTCTCAGGATAAAGCGCTGACCTTTCGGGATAAACAAGTTGCCGATAGCACGGGATCAACAGCATGGAAAGATTTTACGAAACCCGATGTGCTGCTCAAAGCATGGCAGCCAAGTTCTGGCAACGGAAAATGGCAGCCGTACTACGTTCCAACGCTTATTCAAGCCCTTTCCCAAGATACACTGCGCGGGATGATTACACCAATCTGCACCCCTGCTATGCGCGAGGCATATTCACGCGGCTTGGGCATGAGAGAGGTCTTGAAAACGGCACAAAACCCATCAACGACGTTCATTATTTCCGACATTCCCGGTCCCGAATCCGTTGCTTTTGCGGCAGCAATGGCAGATGTTGCCGAACCCGTGATGAGTTTCGACAATTTCCCGCACCCGCTTGGTGTTGTGCCGTCGCATGAGACCTTGGCGGCGCTGGTCTATTATGCAAAAGAAGTGAGTGAAAAAGCAGCGAAACGTCCCGAATCCCCAGCCGCTATTATGATGCTGGATGCCAATCGTCTCGCAAAATATGTTGATGCCGATAGCCAGTTCGATAACCGCTATATGGCAAAAGTTCCCACTGCCGACAACCTGAAAACCCTCGGCGTGACGGCAATTGTCTATGGAATGCCGAACGAAAACCAGCGTACAGAATCGGATGATTTGAACGACGAGTTTGTGACCTATCAAGAGAAAAGTCTCACGGTGGAAATGCTTCCCCTCACACGCTTCCAACCCGAAGCAGCGCAAGCCACAACAGGCAGCACAACAGCAACGGCGATGGCAGCTACCCCACAACAACAGCCTGTGCAACAACAGCCCGCACAACAGCAGGCTGCTCCGCAACAAATGAACGCTCAGGTTCAACAAAACGTCAATCCACAAATGGCGACTGGCTATATGGCATATCCGACTCCGGTGTACTATTATGGCGGCGGTCCGATGTTTTCACCGTGGTTTTTCTATCATTATCCTTCTTATACCTATTATCGCGCAATGCCAGCGATGTCAAGGCTTCCTGTTACAAGCTATTCCCGCGTCGGTTATGCACCCGCACCGCGCCAAACGATGTTTTCCAGCAGGTCTGTCGGCGGAACGCGCTCAGGCATTGGAAAGCAGCGTCCAAGCGGCTTTGGGCGCGTGAGCGTCCGTACAAACGCATCCACGGGGCGTATGAGTGGCATTCGCAGTGGTCGCTCTGGTTCTTTCGGACGGAGTAGTTTTGGCGGACGGTCGTCATAGAACATCCACATCATTGAACAAGTAATCACGCTCTCTTCACACTTTTTCGGGAATTATACTATGAATTGGCAAGCTACGTTGCAGGGCATACTTTTTATCGGTGGAGCAACCGTCATACTGCTCATTGCGGCACGATTTATCAATCAACTTGTGATGAACGTTAGCCTGACTGAATCGCTCGTCCATAAGGACAATCCTGCT
>JAAFHM010000523.1 GCA_013298375.1 Ignavibacteria bacterium
CATCGGTCAAGCCGTACGCCTGGGCGGCATTTTGTGCTTTGGTTGCCATAGTCTTTGATGCTTGAGTGGTAAAAAATGGAATTTGTCTGCTATTTTCCATTTACACAAAACAATTTACACACTCGTAAAAGCGGGAGGATACAATCTTTTGTAGATTTGAATAACCCAATATTTCCCTCAATTTTGACCATTCTCAATGAAAAACCGCTCTTTACCTGCTCTCATGCTCATCTTTGCGCTGTTTGCTGCACAGCACATTCCTGCTCAAACACCGTCAAAACCTCAATCCTTCCGCCTCGACACGCTCCAACTCTTCGATTCCGCCAGAAACCGCATCATTCCCGTTGCCTACTATTCTCCGAAAATACAAAAGAAAAAGCAGCAACTAATTATTTTCTCGCACGGATACGGTGCAAACAAAGGTGGAGATTATCTTGCATACTCATATTTGACCGAATTTCTTGCTACAAAAGGCTTTTTCGTGGCAAGCACTCAGCACGAACTCCCAACGGATTCGCTCATGCCAACGCAAGGAGTTCCTCAGATCGTCAGGAAGCCGTTTTGGGAGCGTGGCGTGGAAAATATTCTATTTGTGATAAACTCACTCAGGAAGTCGCATCCACACGTTGATTTCACGCATATTGCCCTTGCCGGACATTCCAACGGTGGCGATATGACGGCACTTTTTGCGCAAAAATACCCGGAGAAAGCAGGAAAAATTATCACGCTCGACAACCGCCGTGTTGCACTTCCCCGCACAACCAAGCCGCGTATTTACTCACTCCGTTCTAGTGACCAAGCGCCCGACGAAGGCGTAGTGCCGACTTTGGAAGAGCAGAAAAAATTCAAGATAACGATAACTAAACTACCGAATACCATTCACAACAATATGGACGACAATGCAAATGCCGCACAGCGCAAGGAAATTCAAGACTTCTTCCTACGATTTTTGAAAGAGCGATGAAAAAATTTTCCATGAAGAATTTCTCCAGCCGACATTATTGAGAATCAGTGCGTTAGCCATTCATAAACAACGTTTTACAAAGAATGTGAAAAAATTTCTGAAACCAATTTCCCTCTCAAGCGTTCTTCTCTGTAACACTGTTGTTTCACATTTTGTGATATTTTTATGTTTTCCTCTCTCACAGCGCTCATTGAACGCCAAATACCTGACAGTTTCCCCGTTCACAGCGAAGAATACCGCAAAGCACGACTAGGCTTAACCATTGCGCTGATTACATTTCTGGCAGGTGTTGTCTATACGCCGACGTTTTTTCTCATCTTCAGCGCACCGCTTATTGGTGGATTTGTTATTGTAGCAGCGTTGCAAGCACTTCTGACGTTTCCGTTGTTTCGTGCAACATCGTCGCTGCACATCATCGGGCATAACCTCGCCAGTGTCTTTTTTCTTATCATGTCTGTCCTGATAACCACCACAGGCGGCATTGATTCTACATCAAGCTTTTGTTGGATTCTCAATGCCCCCATTGTAGCACTGCTGCTCTGCGGAAAGAATGCCGGAAAGTTTTGGACGGCAATGGTCATTGCGACAGGTACGGGTATTCTCGGAGCGCAATGGTACGGCGCACAACTACCTCTGCTCTACGACAATTCCTTACGATTCCCCTTGATATTGCTTGGTTTTCCTGGTGCCGTGGTGATTACCTATCTTTTCACCAGCCTTTTGGAAACAAGCAAAGACCGCGCCTTAGCCTCAGCCGCCAAAGCCAAAGCAAGCGTTCAAGAAGCGCTGGAACGCGCACAAACACTCACCGCCGAGGTAGCACGTGAAAAACATCATGCCGAAGAACTTGCCCGCCAAAGCGAGGAAGAGCGCACATATCTCGCCACGCATATCGAAGAAATGCTCTTTGGCATTGAGCGCTTTGCCTCAGGCGACCTTACAGTGCGCTTTAGCGAGAATGTCAAGGGCGATTTAGGTCGGCTTGCCAATGGGCTGAATGATTCTCTCGAAAATTTTCAACAAATGGTACAAACGACGGTTGAAGCGCTGTTGACAACAGCCGAATCCTGCGAACATATTACCGAACAGACGCAAACACTGGATTCTGGCGTACATGAGCAAAGCGCCCGTGTGATGCAAATTGCCGGAGCGATGCAGCAAATGTCGAAAACCATCGAAGAAACCTCACTCCACGCCTCGAAAGCCGCGAATGAAGCCGCAGAAACGAGCGAAGAAGCACATAGCGGCGGAGCGGTGATTTTAGCGACGATTGAAGGAATGTCCGCACTTGCGAACGCTGCACAACGCTCTGCGGCAATGATTGACAATCTCGGCAGATCCAGCGAACAAATTGGTGAAATCACGCAAACCATCGAAGAAATTGCCGACCAGACAAACCTTCTTGCCCTCAATGCCGCTATCGAAGCCGCCCGTGCAGGCGACGCAGGACGAGGCTTTGCGGTTGTTGCCGACGAAGTGCGCAAACTCGCCGAACGCACACAAAAAGCGACAAAGGAAATTTCCGGTATGCTGAAAAAAGTCCAAGCAGACACACAAACAGCAGTCCAAGCCATGCACGACGGCGACAGACACGTTCACCAAAGCAAAACCGCCGCAGAACAGGCTGTGACGACCTTCCAGCACATTATTCAACGCACACGCTCCGTCGCTGACTCTATCGCCCACGCAGCAACAGCAAGTATGCAGCAAAGCGCCACCAGCGCAGAAATAGCGCGAAATATGGACTTCATCAGCACCTTCACCAAGCAGACTTCCATTGGTACGGCATATATCACCGAAACAACCAATGCGCTCAATCAGCGCATGAATACGGTGCAGCATAGTGTCAGCCAGTTTCGCATCGGCTCTATTGGCTTGTCGAAACAGCCGCGATTGCAACAATCGCCAATGCCGCAAAAGCGCATCGGAACGACGATTAAAGAGCTTTCAGCGTAGCAAGTTGCATCGCAGAAACACTCACAAAGTGAGTAAAAGCGCTCTTCTCATTACCCAGCAAACCGAAAAAGCCTCATAGAATCAAATGTTCTACGAGGCTTTTTGTTGAGGAATCCTGCTCGTGCTAGTTTTTTTCCTGAAGAATAGCGTGAAAAAAGTCCAGAGGGCGCTTCCAGAGTGGTTTTCCAATTTTTTCCGTAAAAAAGCCAAAGTGTCCAATCTTGCTCACCGCCGCATCGTTTGGGGTGAGTTGCTCAAGCGGAATCGAAAGTGCAGAATAATACCGCAATATTTCTTGAGCCGTGCGTTCGGTTGCTATCGGGTCGTCGGTGATGCAATACGCCTTCCACGGTACACGCACCTCATTGTAAAAATTCTGCTTAATGGTTTTGCCGAAAAAATGCCGCAAATAGCGCGGGTGCTTGCACCAATCAGCCCATTCCTGCGCCACGCCTTTTGGCAAGTCCTCGCCCTGCCCAATGGCTTTTGCCGGAGCATAGCCCAAAAGCGCCGTTGTAAGCGGGATGAAAGCGTACCAAATGAACATCGTAAAATATTTGAACGGCGCAGGAAATTCGCCCCAATATCCAATGGATGAAGCAATACTCACAACCCCCGAAAGCAAGTGGTGATTGGGCATGAGTCCAATCAACTGCCCTCCCATGCTATGAGCAACAATAAACTTTTTCAAGTGAGGATATTCCCCATGAAGCCATTGCAAAACACCTGGCATATCGCGCTCACCCCAATC
>JAAFHM010000596.1 GCA_013298375.1 Ignavibacteria bacterium
GTTACTTTGAGTGCGATGGTATCACCCATAATGGTCTGCCCGATTGCTTCGGCATTGCCAAATAATCGCTGGGCAGTTTCTTCGGTCAGAACAACGGAGTTTGGCTCTGCAAGGGCTGTTGCGGGGTCCCCTTTGACAAATGGTAAGCTAAAAATCTGAAAAATATTTGGCTCTGCCCAGACAAAACCACTTTCCACAAAGTTTTTTGAGCCAACTTTGAGCAGTGTTTGAGATCCATCCTGATTCACGCGGCACACGTGCTTGAGTTCAGGGAAATCCTCACGCAGAAGCGGCGCAAATGGCGGGGCGATATGCCCCAGATGCAGGTTTGTTGCACCATCGGGATTCAGAAACTCCCGTGTAATGCGGTAAAGGCGGTCGGCGTGGTCATGATGCTTGTCGTAACTTGTTTCGTGCTGCACAAAGAGCAGAATCACGATACAACACGCCATGCCGATTGCCAAGCCAAGTACGTTGATGAGTGAAAAAACTTTATTGCGCCGAATGGAGCGGAGGGCGGTTGTGAGGTAGTTGGTAAACATGGTTATTGTATTTGATTTGTAATGTGTCAGGGGGTTGATCATTCTCGGGCGTTTTCTGTGCAGTCGAGAGGCTTCTTATGGATAGTTCTTGAGGGTGTTTACTTGTTTTTATCTCCAGACTTTGCCGTAAATGCCATTTGAGCGGGAAAGACCCGACCAGGTATTATTTTTTGTTAAATGATGGCAAAATATACCTTGCATTGAGTTCATTGCTTGATGATTGCATATTGTAATGTCCTGCTGTGATAACTGTTACCAAGTTTAATTCCTTGAAGATATAAATCTTTTGCCCTCCATTTCCTTGTGCTAATTTTCCATAGTATCGCACTCTGTCGGCATCCAAATATTTAGTCCACCACAAATAGCCGTAATCAAGCCCTGCAACAGCAGAATGTTTGGCTAATGATTGTTCCACCCATTCTTTTGGAATGAGCTGTTTATCATTCCATGCGCCATTATTGAGATACAATAATCCAAATTTTGCCATATCTCTTGACCGTAAATTAACTTGACAAAAGGTTTCGCCACTTGAAGGGTCTGGTTTGAAATGCCAATCAAAGTTTTTAATGCCCAATCCCTTAAAAAGTGTTTGCGTTGCGAATGTTGGTAACGTCATTTTTGTTGATTTTTCAATGATTCTACCCAGAATGATTGGGTTGCTTGAACAATACTGCCCAATGCCGCCTGCACTATCATTCATCGGCAAGTCAAGCGAATATTGAATCCAATCCTTTTCGTACGCCATTATTGATTCATTGCCCACTGCCTTTGGGTTATACGTGTCGCAGTCCAATCCACTTTGGTTTGTTAAAAGGTTTTCTATTGTTATGCGTTTTTTGGCATCGGTATTATTTTGGGTTGTTCTGCTGTTGTGCATGACAGACAAAAGTTGTCAGCATTAACAAGGGGATGATGTATGTTGTTTTCATTTGGTTTGTAGCCTTTCAAAAATTAAGGAAGAAAAGCTTTTTACGCCAACGCGGATACTTTCCTCATCAACCATAAAATTGGGTGCATGGATATTTGCTATCATGCCCTTTTCAAAATTGGAGCCGCCTAAAAAGAAATACACGCCCGGCACTTTTTGTTGAAAATAGGAAAAGTCATCGTTAGAAAAAGGTACCTGACCGTAAATCAGTGACACCGTGCCTTTGTCATACGAGGTATTCAAAATAGTTATTGCACTGTTTGCAAGATTTGGGTCGTTGTTCACTGGCGGATTCTCTTTGAAAAATGTTACCGAAACCAGTTTATCCGCCAAACCCTCGCTTTCAATGACCTTCTCCAGTGCAGGTATGATATTGGGCAATTTACTCTTATCGGTTTCATAAACATCCATATAGACGACCAATTTATCTCCATCGGAACGGCTTAAAAACGTCATATCGTCCACAATAAAATAGTCTTTGAAAATAGAATTTGGATTGAGCAGCCCATCATTTGGGTCGAGAATACGCTGGATTTCCCAAGGTTTGCTATTATTCGCGGCTCTTGTGAGCGTGGTGCGAAATTTCGTAACAAGAGGCTTGACCGCTTCTTTCGGCATAGTATTGTTAAACTCTATCCTCACTCCTTTTTGGTAGGCATACACTTCGTTTGCTTTCACAAGAATCTGCCCAGTCGGGGCAGGAGTGATATGCAATCCATACATTTCGCTTGGATGTATCAAGGAAAATAGCTTATTCGCTACCATACCTTTTGCCCCGACAAATGTTTCTTCTGCTGGCTGAAAAATAAAATAGACGGTTCCTTGCAGAGATTGTTTCTGCTTTGCCAAAACTTCCGCAATGCCCAGCGCAATCGCCATATGGACATCATGCCCACAGCCGTGCCGCACGCCAGATGTTTTGCTCTTGAAATCAACATTATCAGGAAAATCTTGTGGCAAAGCGTCCATATCGGCTCTCCACGCAATATGTTTGCCATCTTTCGCGCCTTTCAAGATGCCCACGAGCCCATAACCATAAATATCCGTTTTTACCTCAAGCCCTAAATCGAAGAGATATTGCTTGATAACTTCCTGCGTCTGCTTTTCACTGCCCGCTAATTCAGGATATTGATGCAATTTCCTTCGGATTTGCACCAGTTTATCAAAAATTTTGTTGGTTTCGATGTTAAATGTTTCTTCAGGTTTTTCTAAAGAAGAGCTTGTTACTATGCCATTGCAAAGAGCTACCATTGCGAATACTAGCGCAAAAAATCTTTTCATGATGTTGTTTTTACTGTGGTTTGAAAAAATTCCATAAAATTCTACTCCCATCAACATACGCACTTGCTTTCTGTCTGTTGCAGAGGTTGTGATGAATCAACGAATGACAGGGACGAATGGCGGGAACAAGGATGGAAGCGGTCTGCAAGGGAGATTCAGTGCAATATATTCAGCACATTTTCGCCGTCAGTGGCACCTCCAACCCTAGGTCGTGTTTACAAACTGAGAAATAGTATATTTGTGTTGAATAGTAATACCGTTTTGATTTAAGTTTCGATAGCTTGCTTTCTTTTTTGCTTGTTTTGATGCTGTCGAATCCACGGGAAAGCAGTCAAACGCTGTAAGAGCTTCGGATTTTCCCAGTATTTCTGCAATATT
>JAAFHM010000318.1 GCA_013298375.1 Ignavibacteria bacterium
TTACTCTCCACAACCGATAGGCTGTCCGGGCGGCACGGCAAGTGGTTTTGGTACAACGACCGTTTTGGGGCTTTTCATAAACTCGGCAATCTGTGTTGAAGCAAGTAAATACGAGGCTTGTGTAGCTTCGTCGTTGAGAGTTTTGCGCTTCGAGTCCATGAACTGGCGTAAATTCTCAAGATGCAGCAGCGTTACGGCGCGGGTTTGCGAAGAAGCATCATCGTCCTGCACAAGGCGCATTAAGCCTTGTAGAACGGCAATATTCACCGTGCGCTGAATTTCCGCTTTGTAGCGTTGGGGCGCTATTGGGGCTTTCCATGTCGCAGAAAGAAGTTTTTCAAGAACTTCACTGAGCGAAGGTAAACGGCTGTCTCGTGCGTTGTATTCCAACAAACGAGCAGCCCGTTCGGGATGGAGGATAAAACTCGTCGTAAAGGTTGCTGCCGCCTCTGCCGCCGCAAGCGCGTCAAAGGTAAGCCCGGTGCGGTTTTTGAAAGACTCTCGTGTACGATTGTAGCCGTATGCTGGCGGTGGGATGAGTTTCAAAAGCGTCTCCGGCAGCGCCAGTGCATCGGCATCAAGTGTTGAAAGCAAAGCTGTAAGCGCTCTACGCTGCTCTTCTGCTGCAATCATACCCGTAGCAATTTGCCCGTCGCCGCGCAGCGCATAACGGTACTCCAAGCCGCCAAGAATCTTGCTTACAGCTTCGGTTTGATAGCGATGCAAAAAATACATCGGCACAAGCGTTTCATCCAGTGTCGATAATGCCTGCCCTTGCGGGATATTATTTGCACCAAAACGGCTTAAAACCTCACTTCTCATTTTCATCAATCGTGTAAGTTCGTCAATAGCATTTGCGCCATTGTCCCAAAGATGCGCCGCAGGATGCGCTCCACCCGAAGGACGAGCATCTTCATCGCTGATAAAATAGAGACCACGCTTGTGTGCATCGTCCAAAATGCTCTTCAAACCCTGTTTTTCTTCGCCGGAAAATTCTTCGTACCCAAAACGGATAGAGATTTTATCCCATTCTCCAATTCCCGTTGTGTATGCATTCGCAAGAGATACTGCGCCATTTGGAGATTTTTCGATGGTCGGATGCGGATAATCCATCACTGACGAGCGCCCCTTCACGCCTATCGCGCTAGCAGCAAAATTGTGTGACAAGCCCAAGGTGTGTCCGATTTCATGCGCCGAAAGTTGCCGCAACCGCGCCAATGCCATCTGTTTCAATTCTTCTGAAACAGTTTTTCCCTCCTCGTAGGCGGCAATCAAGCCCGAAGCAATGAGAAAATCTTGCCGAACACGCAAGGAACCAAGTGTTACGTGTCCTTTCAGGATTTCTCCCGTGCGCGGGTCGCTTATACTTGCACCATACGACCAGCCGCGAGTGGCGCGGTCCACATTGTAGCGCACATCCATCGGGTCGGCACTATCAGGCAGAATTTTTACCTGAAACGCATTCACAAAGCCTGCCGCCTCAAACGCCTCATTCCACCACGTTGCGCCCTCGAAAAGCGCTGAACGAATCGGCTCTGGAGCGGCGTTGTCAATATAATAAACAATTGGCTCAATAGCTTCACTTTTTGCCAATGCAGGATTCTTCTTTTGCAAACGGTGGCGTGTGATAAAGCGCTTCAGAATAGGCTGGTCAATCGGCGTGGAATAATCCATAAAACTCATGGGAAAATAGCCGGAACGCGGGTCAAATTCACGCATTTTGAATGCTTGCGCGTCATTCAAGGGCGGTAAATCAATGAATGAGTGATGCTGCCTGACACTGACGATTTGCGGGGTTGGCGCGACATCGCGTATGTACTGCCCAGCAGCATCGCCATTGAACGTGATGATTGCTTCAAACTCAGTGTTTTGGGGAAAACTTTTTGTTCGGGGCAGATACATTGCGGACTGCTCCAAAGCAAGATTATATGCGCCCTGCCCCGTCCGTTTGAGGGTTAGTGCTACGCCATGTGCATCCCGCAAAAAGAAACTATTTGCATCCACCAGCATTTTCGAGCCTTCTTCTGCTTCGATCTTGAACCCATGCAGCACAGACTGTGCAAAGGATTCAGCAACGGCGCGTTGTTCGTTTGCATTGGTGGTGACAGCGCGAAAATTCAGATTCGGTTGCACAAGAAGCAACTTCGAGCCGTGCCGTTCCAGCCACACAACTCGTTCACCGCTCAGTTGTCCTCGGTCAAGCCCGATGTCGTTGGAGCCAACGCCCTGCGGTAGCGATACGGCATAGAGGAAATCGCGGTCTAACTGGCTTTTTTCGATTTCAAGCCAGATTTTATCGGTCTTTGCGTCGTGATAAAATGTAAAAAATCCGGAAAATTTTTGCATACCGGCAATTTTTCCAGAAAATGGCGCTGTGGCTGGTGTTGCGGCTTGTTGCGCAACTGCATTTTTGCTAAAGAACAAAAGGGCAATGCTGGTAAAGGCGATAAATACGAGGTTCATAGCGGGAAGAGAAAAGTGGTGAGTTTTAGATGATGCGGGTTGAGAGAAATGCAAAAATTTTCGTGATTACGGTACTTGCAGAATGCCCATTTTTTGCATCAGAAACGTCGCATTTTTGTTGTGCGCAACGCCTGAACGCAAGGTATAATCAAAGTGGAGGTCGTCTCCTGTGATGATTCCTTCAAAACAAAAATTCCGTACCGAATCGGGAAATTCCTGCTCCAATGCACCAATTTCCGTATCGTGCGTGGCAATCACGGCAAGGCTCGTAAACGAGAGAAATTGTCGTAGAAGCCCGATGGTTCCTGACTTTTTATCGGCAGAGTTTGTGCCTCGCAAAATTTCATCCAACACAACGAGCATCTGTTCCCCATCGCGCAAGCGTCCGACAATCATTTGAAGGCGCTGCAATTCCGCAAAAAAGTAGGATTCATGGCGTTCGAGCGAATCGGTGGTGCGCATACTTGTTACGATGCGGAGTATCGAAATTGAAAATTCATCCGAAGCAACAGGTAATCCCATTAATGCCATTGCCGAATTAAGCGCCAGAGCGCGGAGAAACGTGCTTTTGCCCGCCATATTTGCCCCCGTAATAACGACAAGTCTGCCTTCATGGAGGGATAATTGCAAGGAATTTTTCACTGCCTCATTTGATGGCAAAAAAGGGTGTGCTAAACCTCTCGCTTCAATGTGTGGAGCGCCCGCATCAAGAATTGTCGGTTGACAAAAATGCGGATGATTGAAGACAAATCCTGCCATGCTCACAAGCGCGTCCATTTCTGCGAGCATTCGGAACCATTCTTCAACACGCTGATAGTGGAGATTACGCCAAGCGTTCATGCGGCTGATACATTGTAAATCCCACAAAAATACACCATTCAGCAAGATTGCTCCAAAAAAACTTTGCCCCATTTCAAATGCTTGCAAAAGTGTCGTCAGTTTTTTCATACTTCGGAGCGCAGAATCGGCTTGCAAGGCGCATTGTTGTAATTCGGGCGATTGGAAATTCGGATGCGTCTGCGCAAGGCGGAATAGCCGCACATACACTGCGAGCAAGTTCGCTGTACGGCTCATTGTTGCAGATTCACGGCGGATTCGAGGGAGAAAAATCGCATAGATGCTCAGTTGCCCCAAACCGAATGCAAGGAAAAGTCGCATAAAGCCGGAATCGGGAAGGAAACTCGCAGCAATGGCACTGGCAATCGTGAGAAGCGGCACACCCCACAAGAGCGCTTGAAACCAAGGTTTTTGAAGTATATCGTTCTGCATGGAAACCGCTTTTGCACGAAGCCAATCCTGCAAGCGATTCTGCTCTGTCCCCGTCAAATGGCGTGTACTCAGACTTGCCATCCATTCGTGGCGGAAGGTCGTCTGCCGGGAAAGTTCGGAAAGTGCTTGCTGTCTGGCGCGAAGTTGCTCAGAATGCTGAAAAGTTGTGGTGAGATGCTCGGCAAGCCGCTTGTAGCCTATCGGCGTAACGGTGCGATTCATGCGTTGGAAAAGCGAAAATTCTCCAAAAACGTCAAGATCAAGGGCAAAATCATCTGCACGAGGCGGCATAATATCACGCTCGGTGAGAAATTCGCCGCCATGTGGAATAGCCGTAAAATCCCCCGAAAGCACTGCTAATTCTCGCTTCTGAATGCGTAGCATTAACTCGGCACGCTCACGTTGTTCAAAATGATTGGCATGGCGAGTCACCAAAAACAAAAATATTCCGAGACTTGATAGAAGAAGTCCATACCAAAGTTGTTTAGGTAAAAATGCAATAACACCAACACTGCCATACCACGATACATAAGCAGCTAATACAATCACAAGCGCCGAAGCCAATCGTAGAGCAGAAATACGACGAATTGCTTTATCGTGAATGCTCAAACGTGTGGCAAAATACCGCTCCTGCTCAGTATAAAACGCTGTCGGTGTTTCGGGTAAAATAGCCTTCGGTAGCGCATTGGTGCTGGTGTTCATCACAAAAATCACTCCTTTTACGGTGGTGGACTCAGGTTATGGATGTGCGAGGGCGGTAAACTCTCTTCCGGGCTAGCCAGTAACGGCAAATCTACCATAAAAACACCACCCTTTTGCTCTATTTTCACGGGTTCTTGTGTCAAAAGCGAATATTGCTGACGAATATTTTCTAAGCCAAGATTGGTCGAAGGCTGCGGAAGAGGTTTGGGCTGAAAAGTATTGCCGACGCGAAGATGTTTACCAACAATCGACATAGAGATTTTAAGCGGCTTTTGACGGGAAATAATATTGTGCTTGACCGCATTTTCGACACATAATTGCACCACCAGTGGCGGTACGGCAAATCCCAAAGCGCTATCAGGAATCGAACATTCAACATGAAAATTTTCACCGAAGCGCAATTCGTGCAAGTGCAGATATGCTCGTACAAAACTTAGTTCCTCTCGGAGTGGGACTGTTGTATAAGGCTTACTTTGCAGAACGTATCGATAAACATTTGATAAATGCTGAACAAACCGCACCGCGTCTTTTGGCTCATCCTCAATCAGTGCCGTGAGCGTGTTCAAACTATTAAACAAAAAATGCGGGTCAATTTGCTGCTTCAGCACAGAGTTTTGCGTCTCCAAATGCACCCGCCGAAGAAGCTCTGCCTCGCTATGAACGGTTTTCCATCGCTCGAAAAGAATCATGCTAATATGCACAACGTTCATACTCAACGCTATCATCAAGGCAAGCAAAATATTTTGCTTGAATATAAGCATTTTCAAAGGGGTATCAAAGCCATAAAGCAGCGCTTGCGACAGCGTAAACAGTTCCACCCAAACAAATGTGCTGATAAAAACGTGCAGCACCATGAGCGTTTTGAGGCGTGTTTCAAGGGGAAACCATCGTTGGAGTTTGACGAATAAGCGCAAACTTACTTCGGAGCAAAGGACAGCATAAATCGTCGAAAAAATAATATCGTAGGGTACTTTTCCGATAAATTCTTGGAAAAACTGCCGGGCAAAACTGTCCGTAAGGGAAATTCCCCAGCTTAACGAACAGAACGTGAAGGAAATAAGCGGCACCCAGAAAAATCGAAGCCAAGGATATTGTATTGCGCCCATCGTTACTCCTTTCCAAGCGCCTTAGCAAGGTCTGCCGAGGCAACGAGGTAATCATAGACCGCCTGAAAATAGTTGGATTTTGCTTGTGTGAGCGCAAAATCAGCATCGGAAACCTCAATTTGCCTCATCAAACCTTGTGCATAGCGGCTGCGAACCGCTTTGTAGCTTCGTTCTGCGGCTTGTATGGTGCGCTCTTGGGCGGTAATTCTCTCGCGGGCTTCTTCCACACTGGA
>JAAFHM010000504.1:0-2601 GCA_013298375.1 Ignavibacteria bacterium
GAGGAGGTTCGCCCCACGCAACAGGAACTCAAGCGGCAGGTTTTTGAAGTGTTGAAGAGTATGCTTAAAGAGCAGCAACGGCGAGGACTGGTGCGCAAAGACCTCGACCTTGACCTCATGGCACACAGCATTTTTCACCTCCAAGCCGGAATGTACGACTACCTTGCAGACCGCTTCCAGATTGATATTTGGGCAAATATTCGCGCCAGGAAGCCCATCGTAGAACTGGGTGATAAACAGGTTCTGAAAGTAGCGCGGGAAATGGCAGAAATGCTCAAAAACGGCATCGTAACAGCGCCGATGGCTTCCGGCAATAAAAAACAATCATACCGCACCACACCAAAACAAAGCAAGAAAAAATGAATACGTCCGCAACAACAACCGTCGTATGCCTTGGCGACAGCATCACCAAAGGCAACGTCAGCTATAACTGGCTCCAAGACCTTGCCAAAAAAATGCCGCAGTATCGTTTTGTCAATCACGGATGCAACGGCGACCTCGCGTATCATGCTTTGTTGCGCCTGGATGCGGTCATCAAGGATAGCCCCGATATTGTTGTTCTGCTGCTCGGCACGAATGATGTCCTTCACACAATACCGGAAATAGCGCATTTGGTCAAAAAAGCAAAACTGCCGCAAAAGCCTGATATTGACTGGTTTCAAGTGACTTTTGAGAATATTATTACGGAACTTCGGCAGCGCACCAAAGCACGTATTCTTGTCGTTTCCTTGCCGATTCTTGGAGAAGGTTTGCGGCATCACACCAATACGCTGGTTGCTTTGTACAATGAGCGAATCCGCCGTATTGTGGAGCAGTATCACCTTGAGTATATCCCCCTCAACGAAGCATTGGTCGGCATTTTGGAGCAGGAGCATCCTGCAAACCCGGTGGCATTGCAAGACAGTATCGGCATGGTGATGAAAGCACCCATTCGGCGTTTACTTTTTCGGCAACGTTGGGAAACAATTAGTGCTGCAAACGGCTTGAAACTGACGACGGACAATATTCACCTGAACACGAGAAGCGGAAAAATATTGGCAGATTTGGTAGCGAAACGATTGTTATCACAGAAATAATTGAGTCAAATTCAAATGACAATCTCGCCATGATGTTTAGCGAAAGCTAATGCTTGCCACAGCGTAAGCATATCCGGCATTGGGGTTGAGAATCAATGCCACTGCAATCGGTAATGACCATTTGTCTGTTATCTGAACGGCGTAGCTTGCGCGAAACCCTAAAGCATTGATGCCGACTTGCCGGGCGGCAGGGCTGTGAGGCGAAGAATACCAAGCCGAGTGCGGAGTAAGCAAAACACCCAGAAAAGTATCGGCTTCTATTTTGCCGATGGAAAATGAATATGTCGCCTCGCAATAAGCAGAAAATTTGGGGTCATTGAAAATATTCACCGCAGCGAAAAGCCGTACCGGTACTGACTTTGGAGCCTGATAGGTGAGTGCTGCTTCGAGTGTGTGCGCACCCGTACCATCGTTGGCAAAGGAAAAAATTGGTAATCGGTTTCCCGGAAAATAATAATCCGTGAGTGACGGAGTGAAGATACCGACTTCACTTGTGATGGCATATTGAAGCTGCAAGAGCGTAGCATTGAAGCCACCACCGAAGGTTTGCGTTCCGAAAAAAGCGGTTTGAAATTGATCATATCGGAGCAAAAAAGTAGTCTGCACTATGGGATTTCGCTCCAACGCAACACCGCGCCAAATCAAGCTGGAATGAACATCTACTTGTACCCCAGCCCCTAAGGCGGGCTGTTGTGAAAAGAGTTTATTGGAAGTGAACGAAACCAACGCAAGGGCAATCATAATTGTCTTTGTAAGGCTAATTATTACACGTGTTTGAGGCTTTTTCATCAATGGTTGTCCTTGCGCATTTGCTCGTGGATAATTCGTTGCTCAAAATCAAGAAGCCACTGCTTGCGGTGGATCCCGCCGCCATAGCCCTTTAACTCTCCGTTTTCACCAATAATTCGGTGGCAGGGAATAATGATAGCAATGCGATTCATTCCGTTTGCATGAGCCACAGCCCGCACTGCATTTGGCTTTTGCAATCGCTCTGCTTGCTGTTTATAGGAAGCAGTTTCTCCAAAAGGAATAGTTTGCAATGCTGACCAAACGCTTTGTTGAAATGCGCTTCCGGGTGCGTCGAGGGGAACGGTAAAGATGCGGCGTTTCCCTGCAAAGTATTCGGTTAATTCTTCTTCAAGTTGCTTTAAATGGTCGTTTTTGCCCAAAAGTAACGTTGCATGGAGAAGCCGCGAAATATCACGAAGTTCGGTTTCAAGCATTTTTCTATCAATAAATTCTAACAAACAAACACCGTTCACGCTTGCACAAGCGAGCATCTGCCCTAGAGGTGTGGCGATAGGTTGATAATGGACAGTGGTCGTAAAAGGAGATTGTTTCGGAGATTGCTCAAAGAGCGCACGAAACCGTTCATTAAAACCGCTTAAGGACTCAAAACCTGCTTCAAATGCGCTTGTTGTAACACTTTCACCAGATTGAATATTAATAAATGCCTGTCCAAGCCGCATCATACGCTGATAGCTCTGAAACGTCATATTATGATGCTTCTTGAACCATCGGCGAA
>JAAFHM010000504.1:2611-3787 GCA_013298375.1 Ignavibacteria bacterium
GCGAATTGTATGCGGATCTAAACCTCGTTCTCTAATGTCCTCGTCTTTGATTTTTTGGAAGGGATTTGTTTCGATTTCGTTCAGCAAATGCTGTATTTCTATGGGTGTTTCGCCGAGTAATTTCATAGGCTGGCAGACTTTACAAGGTCTGTAGCCATGTTGCAGAGCGGCATTCGTTGTCGGGAAAAACTCAACATTTTCGCGTTTTGGTTTTCGGGCGGTGCAGGTGGGCTTGCAAAAGATTCCTGTTGTTTTGACGGCAGTTACGAAAATACCTTCAAACGCAGGGTTTTTGTCAAGAATGGCTTGATATTTTTGATCATCGGACATCATTGCGGAAATCATCATTGTTCTCGAAAAGTGATTGTATGCGATATTGAGCGCAAAAATACATCGCTTTCCAATCTCAAAACTACCGAAAATTTAACACGTATTTTTTTTACTTCCATTTTTCACAATCATGACCATTGCCCTTCTCGCCGTCGGCACTCGTGGCGACGTTCAGCCTTTTATCGCCCTTGCGTTGGGTTTGCAACAAGCAGGTTTTACGCCACTTATCATTTCTGCTACAAACGAAAAAGCATTTGTAGAGTCCTTCGGCATACCCTTTCACGCGCTGGATGTGGATATTCAGCAAATAATGGAAAACCAAGAAGTACACGCCATGACGAAGGGTAATAATCCGATAACCTTTGCCCGAAGCCACATCCAAGGCTCTAACGCGCTCCAATCAACGATGGTACGTGTGCAACATGAAATCTGGTCGGCGGTGCAAACGGTGGACGCAATCATCTATCATCCGGGAATGCAAAATGCCTTCTTGATGGCGCAGGAACTGGGCATTCCATCTATCATAGCAAGCCCATTTCCGTTTGCGCCCACGAGTGAATATCCCGCTATTTTGTTTTACAACAACGTGCGTTTGAAAGGTTGGTTGGGAAAAACCCTGAATCGCAGTACCCATGCGATGTTCGAGCGAGTATTTTGGATGATTGGGCGTTCTGCGGCAAAGGAGTTTTGGAAAAACTTGGGCAAGCCAAATCGCGCCACACTTACGCCGCCAAGCCGTACACACAGTGCAAGCGGACAGCCTGTGCTGTTGGGCTACAGTCCTCAACTTTTTCCTGCGGATAAAAGCTGGGCGGAAAATATTGCTGTTACGGGATATTGGACATT
>JAAFHM010000562.1 GCA_013298375.1 Ignavibacteria bacterium
TGATGCCGTTGATTCTTCTATTGGGGATGCTGGAGGAGATGGTGGCGATGGAGGAGGAGATGGCGGCGGTGGTAGTGATTAACAGTGGTCTAGTAGGTATTCAATATTCAAATCTTCGCATAATTATCAAACGGGTGGTCGCAACTTTTCTACCCCATTTTACCCCCTATTCCGATGAATATTGTCGCTCTTATTCTCTTAGCTTTGGGCGCTTTGGCAGTGCTGGTGAGCGCCCCTTTTGCCCTTTTTATGCCATACAGAGCAATGGACGATACCGACCATCCTGTTTGGCGGTATTTGTCGGTGGCGGTATTTGTCGTGGTGCCCTTGGGCTTTGCGTGGTGTGTCTATCGGGCGTGGCAGTGGTATCAAGCGGGGGATTATTGGGCATCGGTGCAGTATGCAGCGTTTCCGGCTGGTGGATTGGTGATTGCTGTTGGCGTTATTGCATTTGCTACTAAACTCACCAAGAAAAATTCTCCATAGGCAGCGTTTGCCAATAGTTTTTTGACATTTTGGAAGTGCCTAACCTAGGCACACACTCGCAACGTATCCAGCCACGAAACCTCGTTTCCTTGAGAACGCAGCGCGGAGTTTTTACCTCCATAGACGACATAGACGTGCTTTTCCGTCATTCCCGAAAGGTTCCGAAAATAGGACAGCGAAGAAAAAAACGAGGAATCGAATGTTTTTGCCGATTTGATTTCTACCGCTCGTATCCCTTGTGGAGTTTCCAGAATAAGATCGACTTCGTGACCTGTTTTATCACGCCAGTAGGAAAGTGGGGGCGTTTCGCCACGATTGGTATAATACTTCACAAACTCACTTACGACCATATTCTCAAACAACGCCCCACGCGAAGAATGGAGAGCAAGTTCACCCTCCGAACGAACTCCCATCAGATGTGCTGCCAATCCAACATCGTGAAAATAGAGTTTGGGCATTTTGATTAGCCGTTTGCCAAAATTTTGTGAATACGGTTGCACCAAAAAGAGAACATAGCTTGCCTCCAGAACGGAAATCCACTGTTTGATAGTATTAGGCGAAACGCCACAATCACTGGCAAGGGAAGAGTAATTGAGAATTTGTCCCGTGCGCCCGGCACACAGTCGTACAAATGTTGTAAACGTTCGCAAATCGTTGATATTTTGTAACAAACGGACATCGCGCTCAATATAGGTCGTGAAATAATTCGACAACCACAAGCGCGGCTCTATGGCATGGTCGTATATTGGCGGGTAGAAGCCGCGCAGAATGACTTCATCGGGCGTGGCGGGTTGAATTCCTGCGGCAGTAAGTTCCGCAAGCGAAAAGGGCAAAAGGTTGGCAATGCCGACACGCCCCGCGAGTGATTGCGATATATTTTGCATCATCAAAAAATTGCTCGACCCCGTAAGAACGTACTGCCCCGGCTTCCGTTGCTTATCCACGTATCCTTGCAAATACGAGAAAAGACGCGGTACACGTTGCGCTTCGTCCATAATGCACCCATCCGAATATTGCTCAATAAAGCGGCGTGTGTCGTTTTCGGCAAATTCACGCACATCGGGGTCTTCGAGCGACACGTAGGGCAGTGAAAACGTCGCTTGCGCGAGAACAGTTTTGCCCGATTGTCGAGGTCCGACAAGTGCTGTTACCGGGAACGAGGCAAAAATCTGCTGCAAATGATGTTGTAGTGTGCGATGTATCATGGAGGCAAAATACGGCTACTTGGACAAATATGCAATCAAATTGCGAATTTGTCCGAATACTCGACAATTAAACGCCGTTCTCCTGCCGGAAAAGCAAGGGAACGGCGTTGTGGTTATTTCTGCGGTGTCTCAAATATTACAGCGTCGGCACAAGAATATGCGGCACATCCAGTGCCTTTGCTTGCTTATTCCATGCTTCCAGATCGCGCGAAAGGACGCTGCGCCATTCAGTGCGGATGGTGTTGAAGTTTTTCACCTCTTCGGCAAAGACTTCTCTCATGCCTTGCGTAATCGGCTCGTCGCTTTTGGCGGCATCGTAGAGCGTTGCCAAAATCGCATAGAGCTTTGCTCCGGTGTTGTTTTTGCCCGCCAAAATATCATAGGAAATTTTCGCCGTAGCGTTGTGGAGTTTTCCTTCGACGGAATCACACGTTGCCGTAAGCGTTTTTGCGGCTTTGGCTAATGCGCTGTATTTGGCGGTGTCTGCGCCTGTGGCAAGGAGTTCTGCGCGTTCGCTGAGTTGTTTTTTAATCGTGCGAAGTTGAAGAACCGTGCGAGTAAGTGCTGAAATTGTATCGCGTACCGACAGCGTAAAATCATGCGTTTTAGCAAACTCGACAGCATTGATGCTTTGGCGCGGGTCGGCAATTACCTGTGCCGATTGGGAAAACGCCTTGCCATCTACTGTCAAACGCAGCGTGTATGCGCCCGGCGCGGCTGTTGGTCCCGAAACCACGTCGCCGCCGTCGGTTTGCCCATCTTTGATAAACTCTGAGCCTTTGTGGTCTAAATCCCACGTTGCTCGGTGCAATCCCGCCAAGACGGAAAGCGTGTCGGGCTGCCGTCTGAAGCCTTCACCGCCACCTGCATCTGCTTCGGGTTTGCTTTTGAGCGTGCGAATTACCGTGCCTTTTGCGTCCAGCACCTCAAGTATGACGCTTTTCGCCTTGTTTTTCAGCCAATAGTGAAACACCAAACCATTCGGCGGATTCGGCATAGCACCAACATTACCGCCACGATTGTAACTCATGTTCCAGCGCGTTGCTGTCTGCACGGGCAGAAGCAAGGCATCGTCCGTAGGTGTGCCAGAAGCAAGTTCGCGCAAGGGCGTAAGATCGTCGAAAACCCAGAAAGAGCGCCCGTGTGTGCCGATAACAAGATCATTATTTTTCAATACCATATCGTGAACTGCGACGGGTGGGAAGTTCATCGTGAGCGCTTGCCACGTTGCGCCGTCGTCTGGCGACATTGCCAAGCCAAGTTCCGTGCCGACGTAGAGCAGTCCACGCTTTTTCGTATCCTCGCGGACGACGTGCAAATACGTGTCTTGGGGGAGTTTTGCCGTCAGGTTTTTCCATGTTTTGCCGTAATCGGTTGTTTTCCAGAGATAGGGCTTGAAATCGCCCAAACGGTGCGCTTCGGCAACGATATATGCCGTTCCTGCGTCTGTTCGTGAGGGTTCGATGGTTTTAATCGTGGCGAATTCCGGTAAACCTGTGATATTTTTCGTCACATTCGACCACGTTTTTCCGCCATCTTGGGTAATCTGTACCAATCCGTCGTCGCTTCCTGTCCAGATAACACCAGCTTTAGCGGGCGATTCGGCAACGGCGAAAATGGTGCAGTATGTCTCAACTCCGGTGTTGTCGCCTGTTATGGGACCGCCTGACCATTGTTGTTTCGTTTTATCGT
>JAAFHM010000335.1 GCA_013298375.1 Ignavibacteria bacterium
CCGCTGCGAGGTTCTGCATAAACGTCAAGACTGAACGTAAATTCATCTGATTGTCCTGAAAAATTATTGAAGAATAGCCTTCCCACTCGTTGGAGCGGAATGGCGAATGATTATCGTGTTTGCGTCCGAATAAGTGGTTTCGGAGAGGAACTCCACGCCCGTGCTATCCAGCAATATTGCGGTTGCGCGTTTGCCTAAGCCGTGAGCGATATTCCACGTTAGCAGAGGCACAGGGAAATCGTACTCATTGGATTGCTGCTTCGCTGCGTCCACGCGCCCGTCGTTGTCGCTGTCTATGCTGGTGCGGAAGGCTTTCAGCGCGGCGATTTCTGCGGCTTGCGCCTGGAGGGTCGCGGCGATTTGTCCCGGCGTTTGCAATCCAACGGGATTGCCCGCGATAGGAGAGTTTTCGTCCAGCGAACCAACCGTAGAACCGCCCGCAGCATCTACCCACGCCGTACCTGTGCAGCGTTTTTTACCTACACCCCTCAGCACAAGTTCCAAGTTTTTGATACGCAGCGACGCAGGGGGCAGCGCATCAACTTCAAGAAATTGAAGGTATGTTACCTGTTCAATGCCAGTAGTCTGCATGAGGTTAGTCCTCTCCCATGATTATCGTTGTAGAAATTTCGTAGCGCTGCCCGAAAACCCAGACATCGCCTATCTTCGTGGTGAACTCTTCGCTCGTGCGCTTCAGAAAGTTGAAACTCTCTGGCGCATATCCTGTCAGGCAGTTGCGCACAAATCGGAGTAACTCGTACATTGCTCCTGCATCCCGCAGCGTTCGATGATAGACCGTAACATGAAATTGCAACGTTGTCTGAAACTGTCTCTGCCCAACACCCATCGAATTGTCGTCCTGAGCGGAATCGTACCGAAGGAGTATTGCACCATGCGGATGCGTTAGTGCATAATCGCCGACTTCGGGATAGAGTTCGACAACAGCGTTTATGCCCTTTGTAAGGGCATCGGCTTTTAAGCGCTCAAATATCGCCTTCTCTAGTTCCAGTGGTTCCATTTGCTGCCTCAGTACTGTGAGAGTGTGCCGTCCGAAAAAACTTCTTCGCGGCAATTTGCTCGGCTGAAACTCGGCTTGCACCCATTCGCGCCTGCGCCTTGTGCGTCCAGTGTACGCTCGCCGCGTTGAATTTTTTGCAGTTCGCTCATAACACGATTGCGCTCAGAAGTGTACATCTCCGGCATTGCTTGTCCTTTTAGTCGCCGCGCATACAAACGATATTCCGTGAGCGAAAGAGAAAAATCCCGTAGCGTTTTCAGGGTTTCTACCGATGCGGACGCTATCGGCAATGCGTAGCGCCCGCGTAGGTAGTCGTTAATATCGTTGTCACTGAGGGTAATTGCGTCGCTGACAATAGCAGCATCTACCGCACTTCCGTCCACATCATTGGAAAGCTGGGCGACAAGTGTTGTCGTCATGCGTTGTTCAACGTCGGGGATAGTGCAGTATGGCATTATTTCAAGTGAACGGGTATAAGTTCGCCCACGCCTGTCGCTGCTGCTAATGCGTAGCCGTTAATTGCCTCGCCCGTTGCTGCTACTCGCGCTCGACCTTGTGCATCACTGGTAAGCGGGTCGCCTTTTGAAAAGGCAACGGCACTTTCAACAATGGCGATGCCTTCGCAATGAACAGCAGGAGTATCGCCTATGTTGCAATCATCACGAAAAACGCCGAACGCCTTTTCAGCGTCCACGCACGTTGCTCCTTGATAATTTGCAAAACGGTGTGACGTGAGCGCCGATGCTGCTTTTGGAACGGTATCGGTGAGCAGGTGTTTTTCTGTATGTTTTGTCGCAGCCATTAGGATACTCCTTCGGTATTGTCAGCAGAATGATTTGCCTCGTCCGAGTGCGCCTGTTTTACAGCGCCCTCGTACACCACATAGTCAGATAGCGATTCAGCTTCTTGTTTCGTTAATTCAATAACTGCCCCAACTCCGTACGCCACTCCGCCTCGCCGATAGCGGCATTTGAGGCGAAAAAGCGCACTTTCGCTTGAGCGGTTGTTTGGTACATTTTTTTTTGCCATGATGACTGCGCTCCATTACGGTATAAGGGTGTCTTTGAAAATGAATCCCGCTTCTGCGCCAACAATCAACTCCTGGTTAATGTCCGTCGAGCGGACAATCGTGAGTTTCGCAAACTCGTTGCCGCCCTCAGGATACTTGTCGGAAATCGGATTGTTCTGCAAGCGCAGGACGTGACCGAATCGCGGCTGTCGTGCCGTGCGTGTTTCCGACGTTTGCGGATTGCGATAGAACAAACCCGCAAAACCCTTCCACAAATCCGTAAAGTTTTCTGCGTCAACGCTATACACGCTTTCGCCGACAACGATATTCGGAATGTCGAATAACTGCTTTAGCAAGTCAATCGTCAAAACACCAACGCCGGAGTTGCTTACCAGACCGATAAGTTTCGGATGCTGCAAGAGCGCTCGGTAGCTGTCGTAGGACAATACGAGCAAGTCAGGACGACGGGCAATTTTCCCGCGCACCGTGTCTTGTCCTGACCAGAGAATTTCAACGGGGTCGCTTGTTGGCTCGTTAAACTTATCTCCGGCACCAAGAAACTCCACGTGTCCCGCCGGATAGGTAGCTGGATTTTGAACTAATTTTGCGATGCGCTCTTCTTGCCCCAGCTTGATGACCTCCATCGTCAGTTCCGTTGCCTCTGCCTCTAAGTCTTCGGGAGAGTACGCATTCTTCTCACGATAATCAATCGGAACTTCGTAGTCGTATTCTTCCGTGTTATAGGGGATTGTTTTTCGATTATCCATCGTGCCACGATTCGATTTTGCACCAACAGCGCGATTGGTTTCTTTCGTCAAGAACGATTCCTTGCCGAACAGAGGAATTTTGCCGGATTCTTTCGTCACCGTAACGGACGGCAAAATTTCCTCGCCGATAAATGCTGCGTTCTGATAACCGCGAGCAATGTTTGTGAGTATCGGGTCTCCACCGTTTTGAAGGTTCTGTATTCTACCCATTGCGTTGCTCCTTCGATACGAGGCTGAGAGCCTCGCGGTACGTGATAGATTTGCCAGCTTTCTGGCGTTCTTCTTGCAGTGCGACTACTTTTTGGTGCAACGCCAGGCGTTCTGGCGGCGCTTCGGAAAATTCCCCACTAGCGCTTTCGTTGCCCGCAGATGCGCCGCCGCCCGGTGCTTGCTCACCATAAGAGATTTGCTTCAGCATAGGAATAAACTCTTGAAATGCGGCAGTCAAATTCTTTTTCACCTGTTTGCGTTGGTTATTTTTTACTTCGCTGAAGTTCATTTCGTTGGGAACGCTGCTGGATGCTGCCAGCAGTTCCATCACAAAATCTTTTTGTGGAGGTAAAATTGAACCCTGAGCAATCATGCGTTCGCAGAATTGGTCAAACTGCGTCAAACGATTTGTCATCTCAAGCGCATCAATCCGCGCTTGCATCGCTTTTTCTCTCTCGGCAAACTGTTCCGCTTGCTGTTTCGCTTGCTCGCTCATCGCGGGAGCGCCTGCTGCCGGAGGTGTTCCTGCTGCCGGGGGGTTATCGCCTTGTGGTTTGTATTTTTCTTGCAATTCCTGAATTTTCGCTGCTAACTGATTCGCCGTTTCTTCCCCGAAGGTCTCCGACGCGAAACCAAGCAGTTCTTCAAGCATTGCCTGAAGTTGGTCTAGGGGCATAACGCCCTCCTCGAATTTAGTTGGTGAAATTTGTGTTGATGATGATTGCTGTTGTTGAGGTATTTTCTGGGCAGCAGGAACGCCCTGAGCGTTGCTCCCAGCCGTGCCGTTCACTACTTTAACAAGTTGATTCTTTGAGAGGAGTTCCGGCGGCACTTCCAAGAACGCATTATCCGTCAGGTTGTACCCGTAGTGCAGCGCTGCTTTTGCCAAGCGTCCCGAAATAATATTCCGCTCTTTGTCGCTATACTCTTTCCGCACATCTTCCCGCTTCCATGTTCCCAGCACGGCTGGCATAAAGCGCTTGTCCATCGGAAAGCGCAAGTTTACGGGGTCAGCGAAATGTTCTGGCAGAAGGTCTTGGTAATGTGCAGGGAGGTCGTCGTGTCCGCGCTCTTTCGGAGCAATGCCCCAAACAGCAGACCGCGCTTGACGCGAGAAGGATTGTGTTTGAGCTTTAGGTTTAGCAGGTTTAACAGGCTCGTTGTTAGCGGGTTTGCTTTTCTGGTTACCCGGTTCTGCTTCGGAAAAAGAACCTTGAAGTTCAGTATTGAGAGCGTTAAATGTTTTCTCTGCGGAAAAGGTAAGTTTTGGGTCAGGCATCCCTTTTACCGCCGGAGGCGCTGCACCAAGAAAACCAATATGCCGCAGCAGCCCGTCCTCGTACAGTGCGATAGAGCGCTTCGGAAAACGCTTCTCATTGACCATCTGCACGAAGTCACTTTGCAGGTCGCGGAACTTTGCGTAGAGCGTACCGCCTACGGCTTTGAGTGCATCTACCCAGCCATAAGCGGGAGAATTATCCAATGGATGACCGATAGTGACAGGCGCTTCATGCGCTTGCTGGTCATTGTATTTCGCAGCAATAGACTGAAGGTCAGCCTCCGTCCATTCGCGCTGGTTTCCCGCGCTATCGGTTTGTGTTCCGGCTTTGAATACTTCTATCCACATTTGGGCGTGTGCTTGAAATGAAAGAGTTACTGATTTACACTCGCACAAAGATAAAAAGCAATAGTGGGCAAAATATCCCAAAAGTTACCGTTTTCGCTGCCAGCGAAGGGCTTGTGCTATCTTTTGTGATATTTTGCACACTATGAAATCCTTACTTGTCCATATCGAAACTTCCGACGGAGAGCGTATCGTTAGCTGCGCCGTCAGCAACTATGCGGAATTGCGCCGTGCAACAGTTCATGCATTGTTTGAATCTTACTTGCAGAAAGAGCAAGGCACGATGGAGGCATACCAGTTTGTTGCACGGGAGTTTGGAATGCACATAGATTCTGTTCGCCGAATAATCGCAAAAAGGCAAAAATGAATGATTGGATGAATGATGAATCGTTTGTAGGCAGTTTCGGGGATTTTCACTTATACAGCTATATATACTACTCCTCTTACTTTTTCATAATTACAGAAAGTGAATACAAAAGATTCATCATTCATTCTTGATTCATAAGAAGGTTAAGATATTATTTATCAAAATCTTGTAAAAAAACCGAGTCTAAACCACCACCGTTTTCTGTCACTTATCGCACGTATTCATCGTTTTTGTCCGCATGAAAATCAGCCGTAAAGAAATCGAAGCACGAAAAAAGATTATCGTCAAAGCGTTCTTGAAAAATGCAGGGAACGTCAACAAACTGTGTTCGATTGCCAATATTACCCGCAAAACGTACTACGAGTGGATGAACACCGACGAGGAGTTCCGGCAGCAAATCGAAGAAGAAAACGAGGCGCTGTTGGATTATACCGAAAGCAAGCACTTTGAAAACATTATGGCGGGAAAAGAGACCAGCATCATTTTTACGCTCAAAACCAAGGGCAAGGCGCGAGGCTGGGTAGAGCAGCAGCACATCCACCATAGCGGCACGACGCAGCAACTCACAGGCGTAACC
>JAAFHM010000068.1 GCA_013298375.1 Ignavibacteria bacterium
TCCACACTCGCATTGGCAGGAAGCCCAATCACACGCAAAGCCTCTTCCAAGCCCATGCCGCCGTGCTTTGGTGGTGGGGCTTGTTGTTGCTGGGATTGCCGAGCTTGCTGCGGATTTGCTGCCTCGTTGATAAGGCGCTTCAGGCGCTCATCTTCGGTTTCATAGCCCCGATGCGATGTGTGCGATGCTCCCGATGTATGCGCCTTTCGGCGTAATTCCTCAAGAATTTTGGGGTCAAGTTTTGAATAATCGGGGTCGTCACGGGTGAAATCGTTGATGTACGATTCCCCGACGCGGCGCAGTCTGTCCCAGAGTTGTCCCATAGCGTTATTGTGAAATGATGAACGTTGAAGTGCGAATACAATTCGCAAAAAATCATGGTTAAAATAGGTTCGGAATATCGGAGAACTGTTGCGAACTAGCATTCGTACTCCTGTTTATCGCAAGCGTTCTTTGATGAGATCACGCAAAAATTTTGCATAATTCAGAACTATGCCGGGATTACGATGCTGCCTGTCAGCTTTCAGATATTCACGGTATGTGCGTGATGGGTTGCCAAAGCTGTTCCGTGCTGAGGTAAGCGGGCGTTCTGCCACAATCACGTCCGAAAACACCCATTTGATGCGGTCTTTGATGCGATGATAATGCTCATAATCCATTGCATAACGGTAATCCATGCTAAAGGTGCCGTATTCCGCCCACACGCGGCGATGATAGTACATTGCTTGGTGTGCAGTGGGTAATTTGTCTGCGGGTATCGTCGGCGAACCAACAATTTTCTCCGGTGCATTTTCAAATGTCAACCGTGCTTTTCCAAAGACAATATCCGCATCGGGCTGTGCCGCATAAATGCTAAAAAGGCGTGAAAGAGCGTCCGGCGAAGCAAAATAATCTCCGGCATTCATGTAGCCAATAAAATCGCCCGTATGCCTCGCAATTCCTTTGTTGAACGCCTCCGATACTCCACTATCTCTTTCGCTCACCCACCACGCTATGCGGCTTTGGGGTGCATCGGCGTACTGGCGGATCATTGCCGGAGTCGAATCCTTCGAGCCGCCGTCAATAACGAGATATTCCAAGTTTGGGTAGTCTTGTTCAATCACGCTTTCGAGCGTTTTTTGGATAAATTTTTCGGCGTTAAACGCAATGGTCACAACCGTAACCTTGGGTAACTTGTCGGCGGACATATTCATAGATTGTTTTTGAGTTGGTAACACACGAAAATACAAATTTACCCGCACAAAGTGGTGAAAATTAGCTATATTCGCTGGCTGTTTTCGTCAGAAAGAGCATCATTAGAGGGTTTTGAGCAATCCGAAGAATACCATTTTTCCATCCCCCGAATTACCAAGTACATCAATGATTACGGTTTTACTTTACATGGCGTTGGCTGTTCTAACCGTCTTTTTTGCCATTACGCTCTACAACTTCTTTACAGCACCGATGCTCCGCGACGTTCCCCCGCCCGCGAACGACCAGCAGTATGCGTCGAGTCCTCTGGTATCGGTCTTGATTCCTGCACGCAATGAGGCGCTCAATATTGGCAACTGCCTCGCGGGACTTCTGGCTCAGAACTATAAAAACTTGGAAATTATTGTTTTGGACGACCACTCCGACGACAAGACCGCAGAAATTGTTCAAGAAT
The DNA here is from genome assembly GCA_013298375.1 of Ignavibacteria bacterium. Classification (GTDB taxonomy): domain Bacteria; phylum Bacteroidota; class Ignavibacteria; order Kapaibacteriales; family UBA4661; genus PH2015. The sequence continues at coordinate 1,646 of JAAFHM010000068.1, forward strand.
TTGCCAAGCATTACCCACAAATTCGCCTTGTCCAAGGGCGACCACTTCCGCCCGAATGGACGGGTAAAAACTGGGCTTGTCAGCAATTAAGCGCCGCCGCACGAGGTATTATCTATGTTTTCACCGATGCCGATAACACTCATTCCCCAAACGCCGTTGAAAACACGGTACGCTGGATGCAGCGCTACGATCTCAGTATGCTGTCCGCCTTCCCGCAACAGCAAACCCAAACCATGCCGGAGCAGCTTTCGGTACCCGTTGTGGATATGTTTGTCTATGCAGGGCTTCCGCTCTGGTTGACGTACACCTCGACGTATCCTTCGCTGGCTGCCGCAAATGGTCAGTGGATTGCCTTCACCAGACAAGCATACATCGAACTTGGCGGGCATTTGTCCGTGCGTTCACACGTTGTGGAGGATGTTGAATTAAGCCGAGCCACAAAGCAGCGCGGTTTGCGGATGCTGACCACTGCCGGCACCGATACAGTCTTTTGCCGAATGTATAAGAGTTTTGACGAGGTTTGGAATGGCTTTACCAAAAATCTTTTTGGTTTGGTGGGCTATAATTCGATTGGCTTTTTTGCCTTGATGACGATGCTCTTTTTGGTATGTGTGCTACCGTATTTTACGGTTTGGTTTGCCGATTTTCGGTGGATTTCTTTGGGAGCGATTGTGCTTAACGTCGCACTACGTCTGGCTATTTCGGTGAAGTACAAACATCCTGTTTTGGCAAGCACCCTCTTGCATCCGTTTAGCGTCGGTTTTGTTATCGCTATTGGGATAAATTCCTTTATCCGCGTCAAACAGGGCAAAATCGAATGGAAAAATCGGGCGATTGACACGTCGGCGCTGATGAAAGGAATTTCACTTGGGGAGCAGCAGCAAGGATAGAAGAGGCTACCGCGCCTGAAATTGCCTGAGTTCCACGTCTATTGAACCAATAAGCACCTTGGTTGCCACTTTAACAGGCATTTTTCGTGCATCATCGGTGAGCCAAATCACAATCTGGCCATCACTTTTGAATAAGCCGCCCTCGACGACAAGCGGCTCTATTGCTATGCAGCGAAATGTTCCCGCTTCTACTGTGATGCTTTCACGTCCCAAAATACGGACGTTGAGGGCGTAACTTTGGCGGTCGGTGAAATTTTTTAGTGCAACAACATCCCCCTTTTTCATTCCCGATAAATCAAGTGTTCTCACAAAAAAGAGTGCCGAGACGACATCGTGCGTAAAAGGTTCAATGGGAAATTCTCCCTCCGAAGTCCGTGCTGTCCGCCGTGCATGGTCGAACTCCGCCCAATAATCTCGTTTGTAGCCACCTTCGCGGTTGTGTTGCTCAAAAAATACGGGATAAATTCCGGCGGTGTCGATAAGAGTACGGTAGGTATCGTGAACGCGATAAATCCACTCCAAACTTTTCAGAGAACGCACTTCAAAATTCACGTCGAAACACGCCGAAGATCCGCGTTCAACAGCTTGCGGTCGTATGCGGAAACTCCCTTCGCCAGCGGTGATAAAACCATAACGGACGGTATAGGATAAATCCTCGCCGCACTGAAAAGCGCCATTCGGCACACGGCGCAAGGGCTGGTGCTGTTCCCAAAACGGCATTGCCGACATACTTGCTAGTGCAAGAATGCCGCAGCAAACAAAACGATAGAGCAGAGAAAGTGTTTTCATGCTGATTAGAATACTTCGGATATTGATGAGGTTTAGCCTAGAGAACCTCGCCATGAGATTTTTTTGTTACCTCGTTCAAAATCGCCTCAGCAATATTTTTTGCCGCATCGGGCTTGGCAAATGGGGCTAATGAGCGCTTCATTGCTTCTTGCGCGACGGAATTCGCTAACAAGCCTTGCACCGATGAAAAAAGGCGCTCTTGCACCTCGGCATCGGGCAAAAGAATGGCTGCGCCTTGTTCCTGCAAAGCACGAGCATTGCTGGTCTGATGGTCGTTTGCGGCTTGGGGAAATGGCACAAGAATCGCCGGTTTGCGAATAATTGCCAATTCCGCAATGGTTGTCGCTCCGGCACGGCAAACAACCACATCCGCCACCGAATACGCCGCCGCCATGTTTTCGACGAACTGCATGATATGAACGCCTTCGGTGTTGATGCTTGCACTCGGTGTATAATTTTTCCCTGTTTGCCACAGCAATTGAATACCGTTTGCACGAAAGCGCTCCAACGACAATGACACGGCAGTATTGATGGAACGCGCTCCCAGACTGCCTCCGAAGATAAATACGGTCGGCTTGGTTGCATCAAGACCAAACATTGTGCGGGCTGCGGCTTTGTCGGGCAAAGTGTTTAAATTCGAGCGGACGGGGTTGCCCACAACTTCCAGTTTTGCGGCTACCGATGGCGAAAAATGGCGGCGTGAGTCCTCAAATGTCGCATAAATCCTTGTAGCTCTAGGGGCAAGGCGCTTGATGGTTTTGCCCGGAAAAGCATTGGACTCCATCAAAAAAAGCGGAATACCAAGTTGCGAAGCCGCCAGCCCAACGGGGTAGCTCAAATACGCTCCGGCGCAAATCACGCAATCCGGCTTGGTTTCTTGCAGTATTTGACGAGATTTCAGCACGGATTCCAGCACACGAAATGGCAGTTTCAGCGTTTCGACCGAAATCAGTTTTTGCAATCCCGTAATGGGAATTGTGTAGAAAGGATAACCATGCTTTGGCACGATTGTTGCTTCAATTCGGTCAGCAGTCCCGATAAATTCTATCGCGCAATCGCCGCCAGTGATGCGGGCAAATTCCTCCGCAACAGCAATCGCAGGAAAAAGATGACCACCTGTACCGCCGGCAGCAATGAGGGCTTTGAAAGGCGTTGATTTTGTTGATGTTGTGTTCATGCTTTTGAAAAGAATAGTCCTTGTTGTTCTGGCAAAATACCGTACATTTGCGCACGGCCGACAGCGCCAATGTTGATTTTTCGTATTCTCAAAACTACGCAATGCTATGACGATACCTCGTACTAATTTCACCATAAATTGCCGGAGACAATTCAGTATGCTTGTTTTGGCAATGGTCGTACTTGTTTCTACAACTCAAGCGCAAACCACCGATAACATCGTTCGCTCTAAACTCCGCCAAGTTGCCCTTGGCAATGCAAGCGATGTGCGGGCAGAACTGCCGGATTTGGTCAGAACGTATCCAAATGATGCCGGAGTCCAGTTTCTGAGCGCTACGCTGACGGCAGACGGTGTGAAAGCACTGCCGATGTTTGTGCGTATCGTCCGCGAGAACCCGCAGAGTATTTGGGCGGATGACGCGCAGTGGCGAGTAGTACAGATTTATGGTCTCCGCAAAGATACCGCAAATGCACGGTCAGAACTGCAAAATTTTCGTCGAAATTATCCAACAAGTGAATTTTTGCTCTTTGCTGCGGAAATTGTGAAGTCAACAGTTGGGCTGCCGCCGTCATTTACAACCTATCGCAATCCCATCGTCGTTGCCTCGACAGCCCGCACCATACCTACTTCTCCTGCTCCAAAGCCTAAAGCGGATGAACCCAAAAACGAACAAAAACCAGAAGGAATTAAGCCCCCAGCGCCAAGCAATCAAGCATCAACTAGCCCAGCACAAAGCAGCCAAGCACTGCCAATTCAAGTAGCCAAGACCGAAGTGCCTGCCGCTGAAGAGCGTTACACACTTCAGGTCGGTATTTATAGCTCGCGGGAAAGTGCGATTGCGGATGTGCAAAAACTGCTCAAAGCGCGATTACGCTCGGATGTGATTGAGAAAAATGCAGAAGGTTCGGCACGTTTCGCCGTTACGGTGGGAAATTATTCTTCACGCGAAGCCGCAGAGCAGGCAAAAGCGCTCGTACAGAAAGCCTGTACGTGTGTGCCATTTGTGGTTGTACGATAGATTCCATGCGGTATTGAAGGATAGGAGAGTCTGCGAGCAGAAAATATTTTGCCATTAAGTGAAATACGGTTGGTCAAGAGCAAACAATGTAATATTTTCCCGTCATTACTGTTCGGTTCGCCGATAAATTCTTACTTATTTCATCTCATTTTTACGGAAGGTTTGTGCTATGAATAGAGAGATTCACTCCTGGTGGAGTCCCCGCCTTGATAAAAACATGGAAATCGCTGTCTATGGTCATTTTGGACCGGCATTGCTGATGTTTCCGAGTGCGGCGGCGGATTATCTCGAATATGAGCGTTTTTACATGATTGATTCGATTGCACCGTACATCGAAGCGGGTAAAGTCAAGGTGTTTTCCATCAATAGTATCAATTCCGAAAGCTGGCTGAATCGCAAAATGCAGCCCCATCATAAGGCGCTTCGCCATCAGTCGTACAACTACTATATTTTTGATGAAGTTGTACCGTTTATCCAAATGCACTGCCAAGGGCACGCATCCATTATGACCACAGGGGTTTCGCTGGGGGCGTTTCACGGTGCCAACGTCTTTTTCCGTCGTCCCGACCTTTTTGCCGGAACAATCGCCATGAGTGGTGTGTACGATTTGACGCAGTATTCCGACGGCTTTTTCAATGAAGATTGCTACTTCAATTCGCCGATGCACTATCTCCCGAATTTGACCGACCATCACACGCTTGAGCAACTGCGCCGCTCCCGCATCCATATTTTAAGCGGTCAAGGTGCGTATGAAGCACCCGACGCTTCGCGGGCGCTCTCAAATGTGCTTCATGCGAAATCCGTTCCGCACGAATTGGATATTTGGGGCTACGATATGCGCCACGACTGGCCCACCTGGCGTGCGATGTTGCCATACTACATGGAAACACGCTTCTAATTGCCGTTTCAATTCTAATGCAGCCTTTCGTGAAACTCTCACGAAAGGCTGTCATGTTTTCGGGACTTTTTTCGCCCTCATCTATGACACTTTCTGAAAAGCATCTCTCCACGCTCCGTGCGGTCTGCGACGCATTGATACCATCAATTTCTTCTGCTTCCGACCAGCATGGATTCTGGCGTTTGAAAGCGAGTGATTTCGAGACGGCAGAAAAAATTGCTATCGCTCTTGACCACTTATCGGAGGCACAGCAACAAGAGTTTGTGCAGCTTTTGGATATTCTCTCCTCTCCACTGCTCGGTTTGACGTGGTTTGGTGCGCTAAAATCAGTAAATAATCTTTCGCAAACCCAAGCCGAAACAATGCTTCAACGCTGGTCGAGAAGCCCGATTGCGCCTTTGCGTCAGGGTTTTCATGCCTTGAAAAAACTTACAACGTTTTTGATGTATGGATACTCCGATGAAAGCACGACGAATCCAACGTGGGCAGCAATCAAATATCCGGGACCACTCTCCAAGCCGCCTCTGGACAAACCGCGTCCGATTGTGCCGCTTGACTTACGCCAAGACCAAGCTCTTACCTGCGATGTGGTTATCGTTGGAAGTGGCGCTGGGGGCGGTGTTGTGGCGGGTGAACTTGCTGAAGCGGGATTTGATGTGATAGTCGTGGAAAAGGGCAAATACGGCTCGGAGCGAGATTTTACGCAGCGCGAGGCGGAAATGATTGCGGCGTATTACGAAGCTGGAGGAGCGTATTCGACCAAAGACGGCTCTGTATCTATCTTCGCAGGTGCTTGTTTGGGCGGCGGCACGACGATTAACTGGTCAGCAGCGCTCCGCACCCCCGATTACGTCTTGGAAGAATGGGCAAAAAACCACGCAAACCCTCATTTTCTCACACCCGAATACCAACGCAGTTTCGAGGCAATCGAAGCCGCAACGCACGTGGACACAGCAGAGTCGAATCATAACTTGCAAAATCAAGCGCTGGAGCGAGGCGCAAAGGCGCTGGGCTATCACACAACCACGATTCCTCGCAATTCCAATGGCTGCGCGGCACATGATTGCACGATGTGTGGCTATTGTTCGCTTGGTTGCCAACAGGGAACGAAAATGGGCGTTTTGAAGACCTTTTTGGAACGCGCTAACGCCAAAGGCGCACGATTCCTTGTGGAGACGGATGTTGAAAAAGTGCTTATTCGTGAAGGCAAGGCGGTAGGCGTATTGGCACGGTCTGCGGGAAAAAATATTACCATCAATGCAAAATTTGTCGTTGTGGCAGCGGGTTCAATTCATACGCCCGCGCTCCTGCTCCGAAGCGGTTTGCAGCATGAGCATATCGGAAAACACCTGCACTTGCACCCGACGGTTTCTGTGGCAGGAATCTATGCAGAGCCAATGAATGCTTGGTGGGGAAATATGATGACGGCACTTTCCAATGAAATCACGCACATTACGGGCAACTGGGGTGCAAAACTTGAAACACCGCCCATTCATAGCGGGCTTCTGGGTATGGCGCTTCCGTGGCTTTCGGGGAGAGGTCATAAGGAAGGTATGCTGAAAGCAGCACGAGTAGGCGCTTTTATCGTCCTTACCCGCGACCGCGACGGCGGTTCAATCACGGTGGATAAGCGCGGGAGACCTGTTGCACACTACCACGTCAGCAATTTTGACCTTGCGCATTTGCAACGCGGAATCCAAGAAGCGGCGCGTATTCACTTGCAAGCTGGCGCGGAGGAAGTGTATTTCCCGCATAATCACCAAGCACCTTTTTCGCTCAAACAAGGCTCACAGGCGCTTGAAACAAAGCTGCGCGAACTCCCCTCGTGGAAATGGAGACCAAACGACTTTCCGCTTTTTTCGGCGCACCAGATGGGAACCTGCCGCATGGGTGGAAACCGTGCTACACACCCCGTCTCGCCCGAAGGCGAAACCTATGAAGTAAAAAATCTCTTTATTGCCGATTCAAGCCCTTTTCCTGAAGCGAGTGGCGCAAATCCGATGCTATCTATTCAAACAATGGCGTATTTTACGGCGCAGGGCTTGAAGGCACGGTTTTCACGATGATTCGTTGCCAGTTCCGCTGTTATCGTTGAACAGGAGTGCGAACAATAATTCGCATCACGCTTCGATTGCAATTACCCCTGTCGAGGCTGCGCCTCTGCCAGTTTCTTCTCGTAGGCTTGCTTTATCATGCTGTAACTGGCAGTTTCATTGTAATACGCACAAAGAGATCGCCAGACAATGGGGTTTGGTTGGGCTTCGGGATGCTTCAGTTTTATTTCTGCAAGTGCCTCCACGAGCGAGGTGTTCTCTGCTTCCTTCAGTGCTGCCGTTGCAAACGCCACCGAACGGCTCACACCTGCGCCGCAGGCGGAAAGCACGTTCCGCCCTTCGTTCTTGTTCTGTAAAATAAAATCTACGCCTTTTCGCAAGACCTCGGGTTCGATAGCAATACCGTCATCAATGGGAATAAGACAGGAGGCAATTCCGATGTGGCGCGTGTGTTCGACAAATTGTAGCGTTGCGCCGATGTTCGATTCTTCCAAGAGCGCGAGATTGCGAACAGCGCGGTATGTGCCGATTGCAAGCCATGGGCGGATAAAGTTCATGATGGATTCCTCCTCAATAGTGAGTATTTTCTGAGAAATTATCGGGAAGCACCGTTTCCCCTTTCAAGCACCTGTCTATCGTACTCAACATATTGAGCCAAACGCAGGGTTTTATCATATAGGCATTTGCGCCGAGAGCGAAGCCTTCACGAATATGACTTTTATCCGACATTGCCGTAAAGAACAGAAATGGCGTGGTTGCACACTCTTCACTTGCTCGTATCCGCTTCAAGAATTCAAACCCGTTCAGATTACCTATCATTACATCGGCAAAAATACAATCTGGTTTCAGAGCAAGTGCTTTAGCGAATCCATCTTCGCCATCGTCAGCGGTTATCACTTCATACCCTTCTTGTTCCAGTAAGCAAACGTAAGGGATTTGGCACCAAACCTCAGCCCACAAAATTCGTGCTTTGGGGGCTGGCGGAGGAGTGTTTGCGCTCTCTGCGGGTGGTTGTGGTGATAGTTGCATCATTGTCTCTTCTTCTTTTCTGATAAAAATGCTTACCGCACAGGCGTTCTCACGTCTATTTGAACAAAACGATTGTAGAAGCGACCTTCGGGCGTAGCGTTGTTGTGTAAATCTGTTGCGCCTGCTCCGACAACCTTTGCGCCTTCAAACGCAAGGAGCCGTGCGACGGCATCCGCTCGTTGTTCGGATAGTCGTTGATTGCCCTCCGCAGTTCCGCGTGTGTCGGTGTAGCCGATAATCACAACTTTCGCATTCGGTTGTAAAGTGGAGCGAATAGCGTTTGTAACCCGCTTCACTGCTTCATCTTGTGCCATGATTGCATCGGTGCCGAGGCTAAAAGTGAACACTTTATAGGTGTCTAAACGCTCGTCGTAGAGTTTGGCTTGCTGTTTTTTGAGGACGGTACGAAGTTCCACGGGAATAGTATTGGTGAGGGTTTCATCACTTTTATTATTCACATCCTCAACGCGCATTCGCAGAGAAATCGGCTCGTTGGATTCCGGCAAACTATCGGTTGTTGCGGTATTATCAAACTTCCACAACAGCGCGTTTGGTATGGTATTCCCGCCTTCTTGTTTCGCAAGAGTGCGATAATCTCGCCCGTTAAACTGCGTCGCTTCAAATTCCCATTGTTTTAGCCCCGCGCCTGCAAAAACTTTCGGCTCAATACGCAGCACGGACGGCGTAATGACGCGGTGCGTGTAGTCAAATCGCACTTCCTCGACGATTTCCGGCATATCGCTCAGAATCTCAACGCGGCGACGCTCTTCCGCTTCGCGCTCATCCGTAATCGTACCTTGAATGATGCTCGTCTGCGTGGTAATGCGCTTTCCGTCTATCTTCCACGTGTCTTGTAAATAGGATTTTAGGTTTTCTGCGCGTTTCAAGGCAAGGTTTTTGTCAATAGCATTTTCAGCAGAAGTAGCATAGCCAAGAAGTGTGATTTTTGCCTTCGCATTATCGCTCATCCGCTTTCCGACGATGTTCAAAATGTTGTAATAGGCGTTGATGGTGGAAGATTCCGCCAAGCCTTCCACATTGAAACGCTGCCGCTCGGCAGACGGTATGCGGCGGTAACGGCTTGGCAACAGCGCGGACTGGTCAGTAAAAAAGACCATGTTCAAGATATAATGCGACTTCGAGGCGGCAAATTCTTCTACACGCACTGTCGGATTCGGAACTTCCTTGCCATCAGGCATGATACCGACAACCGACGCAATTTCTACCGATAGTGCTTTTTGTACAATAGGTCGTAATCCCGCAATGGTACTGTCTTTTATCTTGATGACGGAATCTTTTTTCTGGCCTGCTTTTTGGGTAATTGCTTCTAGCTCCGCCTCAGAATACGCCGTTGTGCGCTCCGGCGAAAATTTTAGCGCAAACCCCGCACGAAGGCTGTTAGCCGTCCACGACCCCGCGCCTGCGGGCAGGTCGTTCTCTCGCGCCAATACGCCGCCTGCAATTTGCCCAAGCCCTTGGCTGTACATAACCTCCACTGCCAACAGCGTTTTGCCAAGCGAGTCAAGCGGGATTTCATAGCCCAGACCGCCTGTGAGTGCTGTGCGAAATGTATTAAGCGTTGAAAATGCGCCGATTTGTTGATTGCGGGTTTTCGTACCGTTTTCAAAGACGATATTGCTGTTGTCGTTGGTGTTTGGTAAGGTTTCTTGGTATTGGTAGGAATTGCCCAACACCGCACCAAGACTTGCTCCGGCATACAGCGCGAAGTACGTTCCCACGCGGTAACTCAGCATCGGCTCAAGTGCCGCCATACCAAGATTTGCCCTGAGCGAATGCTCAACCGTGAGCGACAAACGGCGGCTGCTGCTCAGTGGGTCGGTAATAATCACCGTCGAATTTTTTTGCAAATCTGCCCGCAGACCGTACCAGCCCGCCCGCAGCGCAATACTGAGCGCACCCGCTATCGGCATTTCCCAGAGCGCACCCGCGCTCCAATCCAGCCCCAATGCCGCGCCATAATTATCGGGACAGCATGACGCAATTCCCGGTACTCTCGCAAAACCTGCGTCGTGGAAATTCGCCATTGCACTGCCAAAAACGCCGTAGCGCGTTGTGTGCGTGTGGGGCGTGGAATCTTGCTGCAACGGTTGTTGCGCTTTGGCGGCAACGGAAAAAAACAGAAGTAGCAGAAGAAAAAAACGTGTTTTCATCGCGTTACTCCTATCTGCTGCGTCAAGCATTCATGCGGGGTTTGGAGGATTAAGAGATACAAACCGTTCGGAAGTGCATTTGGAGGGATTTCTACTGTGTACTCGCCTGCTTTCTGCCGACCGCTTGCCAACGTTACCACACGCTGCCCAAGCGTACTGACCACAAAAATTTCTGCAAAAGTTTCTTCTTTCAAACTGTACGAAATAGCAGTCGCTCCGGCGATAGGATTTGGTGCAACGGGCGCAAGCGCGACGGAAGCAAGTGCCGTCGGCGAGAGATACCGAAAACCACGCGCACCACCTTCCGCGCAGCCCTCCACAGCAAACACGCTGTCCACTAAGCGGCGGATGTTTGCTGTGTCGCCAATATCATTCCAGCGAAAATCTATGAAGCGCAAGAGCGTCTGACGTTGGTTGGTGTCGCCGTTACGGGCTTCCATTTCAATATCCGCCAGCAAGCCGCGCCGCGCGTTCTGCGGGCGGGGAATATTTTTCAAATCCAGCAATCGCCCGTTGTAGCGAGCTTCAAAACTTGCTCCGCTCGGCAGAGCATTCGGCGTAACCAAGCGCGATGCTGTAAAAATCTCCGGCGTGAGTACCTGCACTTGCGCGGAAAAGGTTTGTGCAGCGTTCAAGGCGGGCGGGATGTAGAGTGAATCCAAAAGCAGTTGCAAACGCACCAGCCGTCCCTGCTTTGCTCGTGCCGTATCAGGGCGCAAACGCACGGTGGTCTGCACCAAACTTGCATCCGAAGGGCGCACTACACCTGCCCCCGTGAGCGGTACGACGAGCGTGTCAATCACACCATTGCCCGCATCGCCTAGAATACGCAGTGCGGCGGAATACGTCTTTGCGGCGGTGGGAGAAAAATTTGCCAGCAAATTAAAACCTTCATTTTCGCGGACATCCAAAGGCAACTGCCCGGGAAGCAGGGTGAATGCGCCGTCTTCATTTTGCAGCCAGTCTGCGGTCAGTAAACGGGCGCGGTTTGTGCCATTGCTGACAGTGAAAGAAGAGCGGCGGCTTTCGCCAAGAAGAACGTTGCCGATATTGGTGGGTGCGCTGCGCCAGAGCCTGCCCGCGAACTGCAACGCTGTTCCCGAAACACGGACGCTGGCACTCGTGCCATCGGTGGTGTGCGTGATGAAGCCAGCAAATACGCCATTTTGCATTGGAGAAAACCGAGTGAGAATTTGTTGATTTAGGCTTCCGTTTGTCGGATAGAGCGTGAGCGTGTTGCTGTATGTTCCTGTGGTTACGATTTGCACTCCGGCTGGGGCGGTAACTGTTATCGGCGCGGTTAGGTTTTGTCCGCTTATGGTATAGGCAATCGGCGCACCAAACGTGCTTACTTGGGTATTTGCGAAAGTGATGGCAGGAAGGGATATTTGAAGCGCAGCAGAAAGAGCAATCACCTCACTATTGACTGCAAGGCTAACACTGGCTGTACTGCATATATGGCGCACAGAATCAGCGACAACGCGGGCTTGTGTTGTTTCGGGGCGCACCCAGATTTGTTGATTCAGGCTTCCGCCGATGGGCGCAAGCGTCAGTGTTTGGGAATATGTGCCGGACTGTGTAAGGGATATTCCGATTCCTGCGGGGGCAGTAACCGTCGCGTTTGTGGGTAGATTCGAGCCGAAAAGAGTGTACGATTGTGGTGCGACGGGCTGGTTACGCTGAATAGTGCCGAAATTGAGCCGTGTAGGCATAATGCTTAGTGCGGGAGGAGGCGCGGCGCGAAATACACCACCTAACGTCCCAGCAAATAGTGTTGTGCCGCTCACGGCAAGTGCCTGAATACTTTGATTGGTCAAGCCTGTATTCACCGCTGCCCATGTTGCACCGTTATCAGTTGAACGAAAAACACCGCCACCCTCTCCTGTCCCTGCAAGTAACGTGGTATCGGTTACAACAAGAGACCAAATGTATTTATTGGTCAATCCCGAATTTACTTCTACCCATGTTAATCCACTGTCATTTGAGCGATAGATGCCCATTCCTTGCACCCCTGCAAAAATAGAAGAAGAATTAGCTCCCAAAGAAATAAATGGAAATCTTGCTGCATCATAAATTTTTGAGTTGCGCCATGTTCTACCACTATCTTGTGAGATATTCACACCATTCCAGCCTCCTGCATATAATAAACCATCTTTCATAGCCAATGAAAAGACGTTTCCATTCAAATTAGTTGTAACCCAAGTTGTACCATTGTCATTGGAACGGACGACACCAGTACCATCAGCTGATGCTGCATAAATGGTTTCACCAATAACCAAGATACTATAAATATTGGCACCTGAGCCATTATTTACTGCTGTCCAATTAATGCCGTTATCCGTTGAACGATAAACACCTCTTCCGCCAGTCCCCGCAAAAATTATTGAATTCTTGACCGCAAGAGCTTGAATTCGATTAAATATACCGTTGCTTGTAGCACTCCAAGTTGTTCCATTATCTGTTGGTAACTGGTCAGGTCTAAAAAAAATGGAACGAAAATTTCATAGCTAGAATCATGCCCCGTCTAAGCCGCAGCGACATATCGCGTATCTACCATGAAGGCGAAGAAGCCGTCATTCGGTTGGTAG
>JAAFHM010000452.1 GCA_013298375.1 Ignavibacteria bacterium
ATATTGCACCAAGTTCCGAAGCCACGATTGAGTATTGCTTTCGTCCCAGCGAAGAAGGCGTATTTGAAGACACCTTGACAATATCAAATGCCTGTCTCACACGACCAATCCTTGCCTTACGCTTTCAAGTTGTGCAAGACCGCACGGCTCCCACGCTGACCCAATCCTCGCTTGATTCCTGCCGACGCTCCATTACCCTTGATATTGCCGACAATGGCGCATTTGAAGGCGGTCTGGCTTCCATCAATCTCACGCTCTCGAACTTCACCGCACGGCAAATCCTGCTCGGCAGCGCCGCCACGGAACCCGACAGCAGTAGGCGTGTCCGGCGGCTGATATTGACGGTGGCTAACCCAAGGAATGATGCGGTGTACAGGCTCGTTGCAAAAGATTCTGCGGGAAATGAATTGGTACGAAGCGATACGATTGGTGGCTTTAGTGTGCGGTTTCGCGCTTCGCCGGACACGATTGCGGGAAGGTTTCGAGATTACTCCGGTACGATGGCGCTGCCTTCTGCGCCCGATACAGCAGGTGAATACGCTTTTGCGTCCATAGACGCTGCTTCGCTCACGTGCGGGACGATACTTGTGCAAAACACCGGTATTGTGCCGTTTGTGCTGGAACGCCCGTTTTTCCGCCAGCATATTCGATTCTCCGCCCCTGCGTCGCAATTTCCTCTCACTATTCCGCCGAGAGCGTCCAGACCGATAATGGTGTGTTTTAATCCCGATATCGTCAGCATCTACCGCGACACGCTGACGATAGAAAAATTCTGCATCGCAGAAAAAATCACCCTTGTTGGCGAAGGCTTGCCTGTGCAGCGCCTCGCCACGTCGCGGTGCAATGTCGAAGTAATCATTCGCCCCCCAACTGGCAATGCCGCAAACGCCAGCGCCAGCAATACAGCATCAAAAGACCGCCCCGCTCAAAGCCTGAATATCACCACATTCCCCGACCCTGCACACGATGAAATCACGCTCCGCATCACACTCGCAGAGCCGGAAACCGTAAGAGTACGGATGTATTCTATGCTGGGAATATTGATAGCAGAATTGCCGGAACAGCGCTTGCAAACTGGTTCGTGGGATGTTGTCTTGCGGGTAAACGGCATAGAAACAGGAACATATTCCTGCGAAGTGCAATCCACCATAGGCGAAATCAAGCGCTGGCGAGGATTGATGCGGATAGCACGGTAAACAAAGGTTATGTCGGCAAGTAGATAAGCCTCCATCACAATCGCCGAATCTCATTCTCGCTGAGTCCCGTTGCGGCGGCGATGTCGCTTGTAGGTATGCCGAGTTTGACGAGATTGCGGGCAATGGTGCGCTTGTCTTCGTGTGCTTTTTCGCGCTCTTCGTCCCGTGTCCTTATTTCCGCTTTTGTTACTGCCTCCTGTATCGCCGTGTTCATCACATTCTGCAAATCACGGTAATATTTCAACGAGGCTTCGTATTCCCGTGCTTCGCCTTGATTGAACTGCGCTATCTCTGCTGCCCGAAATGCTTCCTCGAATATCTGCTCCTGCAAAACAGGCGGAATACCGTCTAGGCGGCTCACGTGCCGGAGGAAATACAGCCATTTGTCCGTTTGCGTCGCCAATTCCGCTTCCGTCTTCGTGAATTTCGGCATCTCCAAATACACAAACGTCAACTTGTCGTAAAACACCCGATTATGCTGGTTCTTGAGTTGAACAAAATGCAGATAATCCGCATTGTCGCGGTCTTCGTCGAAGACAAAATCCAATATGCCGATGCAATACACCGCCGCAAGTTCAAAGTCCCACACGTCGCCCCGCTCCGCCTGTTCCCGTATCGGGAAGGTGGCGTAGAACACACTGCGCTCTTTGAAAAAATTCTGCTTTGCTTTTTGGAGTTCAACGATAAAGCGCTCGCCGTTTTCGCCTGTGCAGGCAATATCAAAGATTGCTTTGCGGTCGAGTTGTGTCGCACCTGCCGCCTCGTTTTTGGTGTATTCGAGATTGCGGATGCGGTGTTTTGGTGGCAGGAGCGCATTGAGGAAATCAATGAGCAGGTCTTTATGCGCTTCTTCGCCGAAGAGTTTTTTGAAACCGAAATCGGTGAAGGGGTTGCAGTAGCGTTGTTTCATGGCTGTTTGCGTGGCATTGGTCGGAAAAAGAATAGATACAAAATACGCAGAAAAAGCACGTTTACCGAAAAGCCGCAGGAAACAGAGGTTTCATGCGGCTTTGGTGTTACGACGCTTATACGAAGCGGCAGATGCGCACTCTACGCTCATGCGACTGCCATCTGCGGCACAACCGCCACTTCACTGATAAACGCGACAACAAATTGAGGGCTGTCCAGATGGATACCGCGCTCTGCGTAGTGGCGAATATGGTCTTGGAACGGCAGAGGTGTAGGGATTTCTTCCCCATCATCAAGAAGCCCTTCGATGTGGAATTGTAGCCCTTCTTTGATGAGCTGAAGCGCCTCGTCCAGTGATGCGGCAAGAACCGCGCAGCCCGGCACATCGGGCGAAAACGCGCCGTAGCCTGTGGCAGATTGTTCGAGAATGATGGTGAATGATTTCATAGTTATACTTCATCCTTCCCTCAAAGTGCGTCATGCTCATCCGCAGGGCGCTTCCGAACCTGTTGCAACACATCGCTCAGTTTCTTGGTCTTGCCTCGTGCAGCCCGCTCGGTGAATATTTCGTCAGCATAATACACGGCTACTTTTTCAGCAACGGCACTGACGATAAACTGATTCATCGAAATTTCGTCTTGCACCGTTAAATGACGTAGTTTTTTGTGCAATGATTCCGGTAAACGGACACTAATTGCGCTCATGGCTATGTTCCTTTCACAATTTTTTCGGTGATGAGAAAGTCTTTTGGCGTACAAGCCTTCAATCCAAAACGCTCTACGTTCCGAAAATCACGAAGATTGTATGTGACGATATGCGTGGCGGTACCATTAACTGCCGTTTCCAAGACCATATCGTCGTCGGGGTCTTTGAGTTGTGGTCGCCAACGGTAAAAAATCTGTACGTGTTCCGAACGGTCGGCAATAATATCCAAAAAGTCCTGAATGGCAGCATCCGACAAGAGCGAAACAGATTGGTCATTCAATAATTGTTCCTCGTATTCCAGCAATAATGCCGATGAGACGCACATCTTCCACGGCATGGTTTCGATATGCGAAAGCAAGAGGTACGATGCGCCTTCGGTAGAGCGTAAGCCTGATACGATGACGTTGGTATCAATAACTAACCGAGGTACTTTTTTCATAGCAGTAGTATTACGGGTGATACCGCCAATGTACGATTTTTTTTGTGAGCAAGCAATGTTTTTCCAATGAGTGTAGCTTGGGTTGTGCTGTTGGGCAGGTAAGGTGAAAACAAAAAAAAAAGCCGCAGGAAATGGAGGTTTCATGCGGCTTTTGCGTGTCACCATGCAAATACTACTTCGCCTTCATCACCTTCACATCCTGCTGTTTTCTACCGTTTACAATAAGCGAAACAAAGTACGCCCCCTGCGGCACATCGCGCCCATCGGCGGCTTTGCCGTTCCATTCTATGGTGTGGCTGCCTGTCGTTTGTGCGCCTTGTTTGATTGTGGCGAGTCTTTCCCCGCTCATGGAGGTAATGTGCAGTTCCACCTCCTGCGCGGCACTGGCAAGGCTGTACTCAAGTTGCAGTGTCTCGGCAAAAGGGTTCGGAACATTCTTGAGGGCAGTAGCGAGGGCTGTCGGTTGCTGGACGCTTACTTTCGTGTTACGGGTGTTGGTGTCTCTAAAAACCTGCCCACGAATGACCGCACCTTGCAACATACGGTCTAAACCAAAAAGAAATCCTCGTGGTAGCATAGAAACAACCATATTGATTTGGGAAACTCCAAAAGACCGGAAAAAGACCATACTCGTTGGAGCAAGGCGATTCGCGTATTGAGGATCAAAAATCGGTCCAGTGTAGTAATAATTATCAAGAACAAAAGACATGAGAGAATCGCTAAAGATAGTCGGCGTATCGGTTGCTGTCCTGCCAATGCGAGAGACTTTCCCTTGATAGCGAAATCCCAGTAAATTGACATCAATACTATCACCGTTTTTCATATTCCAGCGGTAGAGGGGCTTTTCTACCCCATTATTCCAGACATAGACAGTGGTATCATCAGAGCGCTCAAGAG
>JAAFHM010000059.1 GCA_013298375.1 Ignavibacteria bacterium
CGCATTAAGGCTAATATGCTGGAGGGCGCATTGCATCTGGAAGTTTGGAATAGTGGCTCGCTCAAACTCCCTGATAACACTGCAAAACCTGAAGGCACGGGAACGGGTATGCGAAACATCCAAGAGCGGCTTCAAGTCTTGTTTCCAGAGCGACATGAGGTTTCGCTTTCGGAAGACGATGGGCAGGTACGTGTCAGTATCGTGCTTTATCCCGAATGAACAGAAAGTATCGCGCATTCGTATTGAATCGGAGATAAAACTCCACGAGCCGCACAAAATCTTGCTTTTGAAACTCTCCGTTACTCAGTCGCCATCTGGCTATCGCGGGTGTTTTTCTGCACGGCAATTGCACCAAAAAGTGCGAGCAAAAATGCAAACGCATAGTAGCCTTTTTCGCTTGGCGGGAGCGTGGCATTCCAGAGTCCGATAATCAGCAAAGAAATGGAAAGTATCGTCGCAAACCAGCAAATCCCGTAATACAAATTTGTTACCGGAACGCCTTCTATGCGGTCGCGGACGGATTTCTGCACCGAAACTACTGCAAAAAGACCAAACATGAGAACGGTAAAATAAAAGCCTTTTTCGCTTGCCAGCATTGGTGCGCCCCAAAGTCCGATAATATAGCCGATGATGCCCGCACCAACAGCTATCCATGATGCGGCGATAAATGCGCCGGAAGGTTTCTGAATCATAGTTGTTGAGAAAAGTAAATGAAAGGAAAAAAGTGAGTAAAACCCTTGCCAGTACCAAATAAAAAAAGCGAAGTCCCCCGAAAGCGCCTTACAGCACGATTCGGAGAACTTCGCTTGAAATTTCATCGCTGAATTATCTTCCGGCAATTTTCAACCGATTGAGTGAGCGTGCTAATGCCAGTTCTGCCCGTGCAGCGTCATGTTCGGCGCGTTTTGTGAGGCGCTCTTCAGCACGTTTTTTTGCCTCCGCCGCACGTTCGACATTAATGCTACCAGACTCTTCGGCTGTCTCCACGACGCATGAAACCTTATTGTTCAGCACTTGTACAAAACCGCCACTTGTTGCAAACTGCGTGACTTTATTTGCGCCATCATTGAATTTGATAGAACCAATGCCAAGCGTCGCAACGGTTGGCGCGTGGTTAGCAAGCACTTGAAACGGCTTATCTGCTGCCGGAACAGTCACTGCCTCTACTTTGCCTTCAAAGGCAAGCCCCGTAGGGGTGATAATTTCAAGGTCGAAGGGTTTTCCTGTGGTCATTGCTATTGGAAAAGATAAAAATGATTCAAATACGTTGTTGTGCTTCTATTGATACGGTCTGCTTGGTCTCTTCACCGCCTGTGTGCAGCGTGGATTTTGGCTCTACCAACATTGCCCAAACTTCCTCACCGTTGGTGTGTGGGCGATGTTCGACACCTTTGGGAACAATCAAAATTTCACCGGGTTGTACTTGGAGTGTTCGCCCGTCGCGGAAGTCCATAAACAGTGTGCCTTTGTACACGACGAAAAGCTCGTCTTCGTGTTCGTGGCTATGCCAGACAAAATCATCCTTCAAACGAGCAATTTTGATGTAATTTTCGTTCAAATCACCAACGATGCGCGGCGACCATGTTTCGGTGAAAAGGCTATATTTTTCGGCGATGTTGATTGATTCGATAGTCATAATGGTTGTCTTTGCTGCTAAGTAGTACAAGCACAGAGATTTCAGGGTGAAGACGGCTTGCGAAAAGGAGCAAAGACGTATTCCAACTCAATCGCAAAACCTTCCAGAACTTTGGATTCTACGCTGCCCATACCATTACGCCCACGCGAAAACAGACGGAATTCGTTGCCAAATTTTCCTTGAACATTTTCGAGAACATCAATGCTTTTTCGTTCAGAATCCACAATCCAATATTCTCGCACACCCGAAGCCTCGTAGACTTCCTTTTTTTCCACTAAATCGTGCTTTGCATTGCTGGACAGGACTTCAACAATAATATCCGGTGCGCCTTGAACGTTTTTTTCGCCAATAATATCCAAACGATGTGCCGCAATGAAGATAATATCGGGCTGATAAGCGTCCGTCTCGTTGAAATACACATCAATCGGGGACATTAACACTTCACCGCATTCGTGGTCATCGACAAAAGAAGCCATGCGCTGTGCCAAACGACCGACATACTTTTGATGATACGGAATTGGTGCTGGCGACATAACAAGACTTCCGGCGATAAGTTGATATGGAGCGCCTTCGGGCAGGGCTTCATAATCAGCAAGCGTATATCGGCGCGATGTTGTAAGCATCTTTCAACCTCATAATGCACGGCACGTGAGATTTTAAGCGATCTTTGAAGAGTCTCACGTGCCGACAGCGATAATGATTATTTCATTTTCGAGGCTTTATCTTTTGCTTCATCTAGCGTACCGACGTAGCTGAATGCGCCTTCAGGAATATCATCAGCATCGCCATCCAAAATCGCTTTGAATCCGGCGATGGAATCTGCTACTTTCACATAGCGACCTTGTACACCCGTGAACTGCTCTGCCACGAAGAATGGTTGCGAGAAAAAGCGCTCAATTTTGCGGGCGCGGGCAACGGTGATTTTATCATCATCCGAAAGCTCGTCAATACCCAAAATGTTGATAATATCTTGCAAGTCTTTGTAGGTCTGAAGCACTTGTTTAACGCGGACAGCCGTGCGGTAATGCTCATCCCCAATGATGAGAGGATCGAGAATACGCGAGGTGGAATCAAGCGGATCCACAGCAGGATAAATACCTTTTTCCGCAATTTGACGCGAAAGTACCGTCGTTGCGTCCAAGTGTGCGAAAGTATTCGCCGGAGCAGGGTCGGTCAAGTCATCCGCAGGAACATAGACCGCTTGAACAGACGTAATAGAGCCTTTGTCGGTCGAAGCGATACGTTCTTGCAATGCACCCATCTCCGTCGCAAGTGTTGGCTGGTAGCCCACTGCCGAAGGCATACGACCAAGAAGAGCCGATACTTCGGAGCCAGCTTGCGTGAAGCGGAAAATATTATCAACGAACAAAAGTACATCGCGTCCTTCGTCGTCGCGGAAATATTCTGCCATCGTGAGCGCCGTGAGTGCAACGCGAGCGCGAGCGCCTGGCGGCTCGTTCATCTGACCGAAGACCATCGCGGTTTTGTCCAAAACGCCAGATTCTTCCATTTCGAGATACAAGTCATTTCCTTCACGTGTACGCTCTCCAACGCCTGCAAACACGGAATAACCACCGTGTTGTTTAGCGATATTGTTGATAAGCTCTTGGATAATAACGGTTTTGCCCACACCGGCACCACCAAAAAGACCTGTTTTTCCGCCTTTGGTGAAGGGCTGAATAAGGTCAACAACTTTGATACCGGTCTCGAACATCTCTTTTTTGGTCGAGTACGACGCAAACGCAGGTGCAGAGCGGTGAATTGGGGAAGTTTTTCCGCCTGTAATTTGACCTTTTCCGTCAATCGTATGCCCCGTAACGTTGAAGAGGCGACCAAGCACATTCGGACCAACTGGCACGGCAATCGGCTTACCGATGTCAGAGACCTTCATGCCGCGTGTCAGACCGTCGGTTGCATCCATGGCAATGGCGCGAACACGGGATTCCCCCAAATGCTGCTGTACTTCGCAGACGAGTTCTTCCGCCTTGCCGGTATCCGCCGAGGTACGCTGTATGCGGAGTTCATTCAAAATATTTGGTAGCGAACCGCCGGAAAATTCTACGTCCACGACAGGACCAATGATCTGTACGATTGTGCCTTCATTCATAACGTTTTGCAAAAAAATTGTGAGGGAAAAAGTTGTATGAGTATTGATTTTTCGTGATATTCAGGGGTTATGCCGATGCTGTGACGGCTCCAAAACATATAGCCTTCAAAAGTACGCAATAAGTGTCATTTTGACAAAATAAATTCTTTCTTCCCTTCAACCGCTTTTCCAATGGCTTCACTCCGACGCAAAGTTATCGTCAATCCGGCATCTGGCAACGGGCGCACAGGACGGACATGGCAAGAAACCGAGCATTTTTTACGAAAAACCCTCGGCGATGCCGATATTTCCTTTACTCGTGCCGTTAAAGATGCAACCATTCTGACATCTCAAGCACTCCGCGATGGCAATTACGACCACATTATTGCCGTTGGTGGCGATGGCACGTTGAACGAGGCTATCAATGGCTTTTTTGTCAATGACCGCCTTATCAATCCTCAAGCGTCGTTGTCGTATATCCCTTCCGGCACAGGCAGCGATGTCGCCAAAACCCTCGGCATTCCCGCCAACAAACAACAAGCCATTATGCGCATTGCCGCGCTACTCACTGATAATAGCCGTCAGGTTCTGGATGTTGGTAACATTACGCACAAACTTCTTGACGACAGCACTTTTACAGGCTATTTTTTTAACGTAGCGAGTTTTGGTATGAGTGGAAATGTTGTCCGCCATATCAATCGCGCATCATTCCTCAAGCGTTTCGGCGGAACAGCGGCTTTCTATGTGGCTTCTATGCTGTCACTTGGGCAGTACCGCAATACGCCGATCCATTTGCGCATTGAGCAACACGATACGCTTGTACTGGAGGAGCGCATCAATACTCGTCTCATTGCCGTTGCCAATGGGCGTTTTTTTGGTGGTGGTATGATTATTGCGCCACACGCCTCGCCGAATGATGGTGCGTTTGACGTTGTTATCATCAAAGACTTGAACGCACTCGAAACCGCCATAAAATTTCAGAAAATTTATACCGGAGCGCATTTGAGCGAAGAATCCGTGCGGGTGGTGCGCGGAACCCGCATCACTGCTCAAACCGAAGAAACCGTCTGGATCGATGCCGATGGTGAATTTCCCGGAAAACTACCCTTAACGATTGAACTTCTGCCGACGATATTGCCATTTATCTGAGGTTGTCATTATCATTATCTATCGTTCTTGATTCACTTGTAGAAGGACAATTTTTTTATGCGCATTCTCATCACAGGAACAGCAGGGCGCATTGGTCGCGCCATTCACGTCCGTCTTTCACCCTTTCACAATGTCGTTGGCATAGATAAATCACCTGCTTCGACGGTAGATGTTGTCGGTGATATAACCGATACTGCCCTTGTGAACAAACTCTGCGAAGGCGCGGATGCGATCATCCATACCGCAGCCCTCCATGCCCCACACGTGGGTATCGTCCCTGACGCTGAATTTGAGCGCGTGAATGTCGAAGCAACCCAAAGCCTCATCAATGCGGCTTTGTCGTGTGGCGTATCGCGTATCATATTTACGAGTACAACGGCTCTCTATGGCTCTGCATCGCACTTGGAAGGCAAAGCAGCATGGATAGACGAAACGACCGAGCCGCAGCCCATCAGCATCTACCACCGCACCAAACTTGCCGCCGAAGCCTTATTCCATCAGGCTTCGGCGGCGCATGGATTAACTACTCGCATTATCCGAATGTCGCGCTGTTTTCCCGAATCTGCCCCGCTTATGGCGTGGTATCGGCTTTCGCGGGGCATAGATGCACGAGATGTGGCGGAAGCACACGCACTAGCATTGGTGAACGACGGTGCGATGTCGCAAACCTACGTTATTTCTGGTGCAACATCATTTTTGCGCGAAGATTGTACAGAATTATGGCACGACGCGGCAAGCGTTCTGAAGCGCCGCGTGCCTGATTTGGTTCAAGATTTTATGCGGCGTTCCTGGGATTTGCCGACAATGATTGACCGCGTGTATGATTCCACAAAGGCGCAGAAAGAGCTTGACTGGAAGCCGCATTTTGGCTATGGGGATGTGCTGTTTCTGCTTGACCAAGGCTTATCGGAAGTTCTGCCGACAAGGAATGTCCCAATGTCATAGCCACAATCCCAGATTCCAAGAGCCTTGTGCGCTGTTGTCAATGGCACAAATTCAGGATTCCCAAGAAATATTTTAGAATACAATCCCTGAACCCATGTTTGGTACGCCTAGACCGCCATCACTTCTTTCTCTTTTGCTTCGGTCATTTCATCCACATTTTTGATAAAGCGGTCGGTCACTTTTTGAATTTCCTGCTCACCGCGTTTGCGCTCATCTTCAGACAAATGCTCATCTTTTTCTACTTTTTTGAGAACTTCATTGTGGTCGCGGCGGATGTTGCGAATAGCAATACGGCTGTCTTCAGCGAATTTTTTGCACGTTTTCACGATTTCTTTGCGACGTTCCTCCGTCAACATAGGAATCGGCACACGCACAACATTTCCGTCATTCGATGGATTTAACCCCAAATCTGCTTCCCGAATAGCTTTCTCAATAGGCGTAAGCATTGCTTTTTCAAATGGCTGTACAACGATAGTACGCGGGTCGGGGACTGCCATCGAAGCCACTTGATTGATAGGCATCGGAGAGCCGTAATAATCCACACGAACAGGTTCCAATATCGCTGCAGAAGCCCGTCCCGTGCGCACTTTCGAGAAATCTTGTTGCAAGTGGTCGAGTGTCTTTTTCATCGCCGCTTGCGCTTTATTAACAACATCTTGTACCGGCATAATCTTGAAGAAATGTTGAGTTGTAAATCGTTGAGTTGTGAATTTTTATCGTTCAAGATGGCAAACCTTCCTTGGTCGAGGGAATCAATTGGTAATCTTTGTACCAATAGCCTCGCCCAGAACCAAGCGTTTCAAACCGCCCTTCATTGCCATATCATACACAATAATCGGAACATTATTCTCTTGCGCCAGCGTAAACGCCGTTAAATCCATAACGCGCAAATTATTTTCCAGCGCGTGGCGGAAGGTAACGGTATCGAAGCGTTTGGCATTCGGATTCTTTTCTGGGTCGGAATCGTAAACTCCATCAACGCGCGTTCCTTTGATGATAACATTTGCATTGATTTCCGTTGCACGAAGCGAAGCCGTAGTGTCGGTTGTAAAGTAGGGATTTCCCGTACCAGCGCCAAAGATGATGACGCGCCCTTTTTCCAAATGCCGCACAGCACGGCGGCGAATATATGGCTCGGCAATTTGCGACATCGTAATCGCTGTTTGCAAGCGCGTCGGAACGCCGCGTAGCTCCAAAGCATTTTGCAGGGCAATGGAGTTGATGACGGTTGCCAACATCCCCATATAATCGCCTGAAACGCGGTCAATACCGTGATGTTCGGCATTGATACCGCGATAAATATTGCCGCCCCCGATAACAAGCGCTATTTCGACACCAAGTTCGTGGATTTCCTTCACTTCTTCTGCCACATAGCCTAAAATACTCGAATCAATACCGTACTGCTGCGATCCAAGGAGCGATTCGCCGCTTAATTTGAGCAAAATGCGCTTGTAATGTGGTTTCATCGGAATAAGGTGAAAAAGAGGTGAAAGAAAAAATAACAGATACGCCAAGCCCACAGAAAAATGGCTCAAAACACGTTGTTTTGAGCCATTTTTGCAATACCGATTTAATTATTGGCAGCATTTTCCGTTGCTGCACTGTCGCCTGTTTCGCCCAAGAAATAGCGCCGGAAGCGCACAGCATCAACGCCCGATCCGATTTCTTTCAGAACATCGGTTACGGTTTTGCCGGAATCTTTCACGAAGGTCTGTTCGACAAGGCAGAATTCTTGGTAGAATTTCTCAACGCGCCCTTCAGCGACCTTTTGGGCAATTTCAGGCTTTTTACCTTGCTGAATTGCCTGCTCCATGTAGATTTCTTTTTCTTTGTCAAGCGTCTTGGAATCAACTTCATCGCGGCGCGTGAAGCGCGGACTCATAGCAGCAATTTGCATCGCAATATCACGCATTTGAGCGCGAGCAGCATCGCCGGATGGCGCGGCAGTGAACTCAAGCAGAACGCCGAGTTTGTTGCCGGTGTGGATATACTCCATAATGAAGCCGTTTGCACCTGCTTCGAGGCGCTCATAGCGCTTCAAGATGATACGCTCACTGAATTTTGCCAGCATTTCGTTCATCAAATCGCCAAGTTTTTTGCCGCCAATGTCAGCAGACAAGAGCGCTTCTTCGTTAGCGGGATTTTTCGCCAAAATTGTGTCAATAACCGTATTGACAAAATTGACAAATTCTTCATTTCGCGCAACAAAGTCCGTTTCGCAGTTGATTTCGACGATAGCGCCGATTTTGCCCTCGGAGGCAGTCTTGGTGATAATGAGTCCTTCGTTGGTCGTGCGGTCGGAGCGCTTCGCAGCCGAAGCCGCACCACGTTTGCGGAGATACTCAATTGCGCCATTCATGTCGCCTTGCGATTCATCAAGCGCTTTTTTGCAATCTGCCATACCTGCGCCCGTAGTTTCGCGCAAGTTCTTGACCATATCAAGTGTTACAGCCATGATGTGTTTCTAAGAAAATATTGATGAGTAAGAGTAATTTCGTAATTATTCAGCAACAACCTCTGCCGCAGCGGGTTCGCTTACCGATTCATCGCTAGCATCGGAGGAGTTGACTTCCGTGCGTGGACCGCGTTTGCGCGGACGACGACGGGATTTATTGTCGTCTTGGTCGTCGGAGAAAGCGTCTTTGTCGTCGGCGCTGGTATCAATGTTATGAATTTTTGCATATTCTTTGCCTTCCAGCACCGCATCAGCCATGATTTTTGCAATAAGTTCTACCGTGCGAACGGAGTCATCATTTGCTGGAATTGGATAATCAACGGTATTCGGATCGCAATTCGTGTCAACGATAGCAAAAATCGGAATGCCGAGTTTGTGCGCTTCGTCAATAGCGATATGCTCTTTTTTAATATCAACGATGAACATTGCGCTTGGAAGGCGCGACATATCGCGGATACCACCCAAAATTCTGTCGAGTTTCTCTTTTTCGCGGCTCAAAACGAGGCGCTCTTTTTTCTTGAGTTTCTCGAATGTGCCATCGGATTCCATTTTCTCAATCGCTTCCATGCGACGGATGGATTTGCGAATGGTCGCAAAATTGGTGAGCATACCGCCCAACCAACGGTCAGCCGCGAAATATGCACCGCAACGGCGGGCTTCACGGGCGATAACGTCTTTTGCTTGTTTTTTTGTACCGACGAACATAAAACGTCCGCCTTTGCTGGCAACTTCTTGTGCAGCATCGTGTGCCACATCAATCAGGAGTTGGGTTTTGCGGAGGTCAATGACGTGAATGCCATTGCGCTCGGCAAAAATAAAATTCCGCATTTGCGGATTCCAACGGCGGGTAAGGTGTCCGAAGTGTGCGCCAGCTTCGAGCAGTTGCTCAATACTTGCTTTAGCCATGAAAAGAACTCCAAAATAAAAGATTGTGTTAAAACTTCTGCACCGTTCATCTTATCTGCCGCAAGCGTACTTTTTGTCCGCCACACACGGGATAATCCGGGCGCATGAATGATGGTATGAAAAAATAATACGAAATCGAATAGACAAATCGGCTGCAAGGCATAAAGCGCTTTGCAGCCGACGAAAGAGCGTATATCGTCTGAAATTGAGCGGATTAACGCTTGGAGAACTGGAAACGCTTCCGTGCTTTTTTGCGACCGTATTTTTTACGCTCAACCATACGCGGATCGCGCGTCAGGAGGTCGGCAATACGGAGCGTGGAGCGAAACTCTTCGTTGTAGGTGACGAGTGCGCGAGCGATACCGAGACGCATAGCGCCGGCTTGACCGCTTTTGCCGCCGCCGAGTGCCTCAATAACAACATCGAATGTGCCGATGGTGCCAGTGACGGTAAGCGGCTTCAATACGTCTAAGCGTTGAAATTCGGATGCAAGATAGGTTTCGAGCGATTCTTTGTCGTTAATCACGACTTTGCCGACACCGGGCTTTAAGCGCACTTTCGCAATGGCGTTTTTACGCTTGCCGGTCGCTGAATAAACTGCTGTTGCTGACATTGGCGTTATGGAGAAAAAAGAAGTGAAAAATCAATTACGATTTAAAGTTGTACGGCAGAGGATATGCCACGGGCTGTTGCGCCGTGTGGTCATGCTCTGAGCCGTTGAAGACGCGCAATTTCTTCGCGAGTTTGTCGCCGAGCGACGTTTTCGGAAGCATACCGCGCACGGCGTGTTCGATAGCAAACGCCGGATTGGTCTTCTTCACTTCTTTGTAGCTTTTGAAGCGAGCGCCGCCCGGGTATAGCGTGTTGCGATAATATTCTTTTTTCTCAGCGCGTTTTGCCGCCATGGTTGCGTGTTCCGCGTTGATAACAATGACATAATCACCACAATCAGCGTGCGGTGTGTAATATGCTTTATGCTTACCGCGAAGCAGCGTGGCTACTTGCGCCGCGAGGCGACCGATATTTTGTCCGGTAGCATCAACCACGAGCCATTTATGCTCAATGATTGCCTCGTTTGCGGATTTCGTAGATTTCGTGTACGGTGTCACGGATTGTGCCTACTTTTTAAACTGTTGAACGATATTGATTTGTTTCGGTTATGGCTATGGTCTCTGCGATTCTTGCATCATAATACCCGTTACGCGGCAAAAATTTTGCAGAGCCTACAAAAATATCATAGAAAAGAAAATTTTCCAAATCGTATTTGCTTTAAAGGAAATATTTCTGTGGAAAAGTAGTAACCATCATTGGTAGCGAAGGCTTTTAATCGCCATGACATCACACTCCGCGAGCAAATCTTTTCAAAAAACATCATCAAACCAGAAAAAAGAGTTGCGCACCCCTATCGGAAAATTGTATATTCGGCTTCACATTACAATACACTGCATTTTGTGAATTTTCGCCCACTTGTACGGAAGGACTCGCATACGCATGAAACTCTCCGAATTTAATTACAATATCCCCAAAAAACTCATTGCGAAGTACCCCGCTGATCCGCGTGATTCCTCGTATATGATGGTACTGAACCGTCAAACTGGCGAAATTGAGGACAAAAAATTTGCCGACATTCTCAATTATTTCCAAAAAGGCGATTGCCTTGTTATCAACGATACAAAAGTCTTTCCGGCACGGCTTTTTGGCAAAAAAGAAAAAACGAATGCGAAAATTGAGGTCTTGCTTTTGCGGGAACTCAAGGCGGAAGACCGCATTTGGGACGTGATTGTTGATCCTGCCCGCAAAGTGCGCATTGGGAATAAAATTTACTTTGATGAAAACAAACTCTATTGCGAAATTATCGACAATACCACCTCGCGTGGACGCACGGTGCGCTTCAACAACGTCGGCGACATTTACCGCATCATTGACCGTATCGGGCAGATGCCGCTTCCTGACTACATCAAGCGCGACCCGACTGAACTTGATAAGGAAACCTATCAAACCGTTTTTGCTGATAAAATTGGCTCTGTGGCTGTTCCTTCGGCGGGATTGCATTTCACCAAACCACTTCTGAAAAAACTGGAAGAAAAAGGCGTTACTATCGCTCGCATCACCCTGCATATCGGATATAGCGTTTTTGACCCCGTTGATGTGGAAGACCTCACCAAGCACAAAATGCACTCGGAGTATTTTGAAATCAATAAAGAAGCCGTCGAGACCGTTAATAAGGCGCTCAAAGGTAAAAAACAAGTTGTTGCCGTCGGCTCAAGCGTAGCGCGGGCTTTGGAATCAAGCGTTTTGACAACCAATGCTATCAAAATTAATCGAGGCTGGACGGATAAATTTATTTATCCGCCTTACGAGTTCAAAATTGTGAGCCGACTCATCACCAATTTTCATCCGCCAAAGTCAACACTCATGCTGCTTTCCGCCGCTTTTGCCGGAAAAGATGAATTGATGAAAGCATACAAACGCGCAATGAAACAAGAGGCACGTTTCTTTTCCTATGGCGATGCGTTTTTTATCATTTAACGCCATCACATAGAGCATTGAAAGACAAATAGTTACAAGCCTCTTGCTTACCATAGCGAGGGGCTTTCTTATGAAAACGTTCTCATACTCCCAATTTCCTTGCGCCATGACCGACATCACGCTCAAAAATATTGCCAAACGCTATGAAAATGGCTTTGAGGCGGTAAAAAATCTTTCACTGCGGCTTGAAAGTGGGAGTTTTACCGTATTGCTTGGTCCGTCGGGGTGCGGAAAAACCACCACATTGCGTATGATTGCTGGCTTGGAAGCAATTTCGTCGGGTGATTTATACTTCGGCGAAGAGCGCATGAATGATGCACCGCCCAAAGACCGCGATATTGGTATGGTTTTCCAAAACTACGCCCTTTACCCACATTTGACCGTCTTTGAAAATATTGCCTTCCCCTTGCGCTTGCGCCGCGAACCCAAATCCTCGCTTGAAGAGCGCGTCCGTGCTGCGGCGCAGACAGTTGAACTTACCGAGTTGCTGGGACGCAAGCCGAAACAACTCTCCGGCGGGCAGCGACAGCGCGTAGCTTTGGCGCGGGCAATCGTCCGCAAGCCGCGTGTATTCTTGTTCGACGAGCCATTGTCGAATTTAGATGCACAGTTGCGCCAGCAAATGCGCTCTGAAATTACGCGCTTACAACGTTTAGTGGGCGCAACGGCAGTCTATGTCACCCACGACCAAAGCGAGGCAATGACCATGGCAGACCAAATCGTTGTTTTGAACGGTGGAGAATTGCAGCAAGTCGGTACGCCGCATGAAATCTATACAAACCCGCAAAGCCTCTTTGTTGCTGGCTTTGTCGGCAGCCCGTCTACCAATATGTTTAACGGGGAAATCCGTTCCGAAGCAGGGAAAATGGTATTTTACGAAGAGGGGAGTCAAAGTGCATTTACCCTGCCGCAACAAGCCCTCGCCACCGCTTTCAGCACATTTCCCTTGAAAGCCACTCTTGCCATTCGCCCCGAACATCTTGCTTTTGCGCCTTTTAGCGCGGAAGCACGTTTGTATCAGCTTTCTGGCACAATTCGGCGTAGTGAATTTTTGGGACACGAACAGCTTATCTATGTGGAAACCAGCCCAGAAGCGGCATTGAAGATTATCCGCACAACTGATTTGCACCAAACGGCGGCGATAGGAGCAGTCGTTTCGCTTTTCACTGTGCCAGAGGCTTGTTATCTTTTCGATGCCGTTGGTGCAAGAATTGGGTAACTTGTATTGGTTCGCGCTGCAAAAACGCTGCCATTAAACAACGTTTAACGGGTTTTTGCCCTTGGAACGTGACTTCAACGTCCTCTTTTGTCATTCGATTGAGTATATTGCGCTGACTATTCGTGTAGCAGACGGCTCTGTTCGAGTAATGATGGGGACACGTTCTGCTTTGTGCGCTTTTTTAACCGCTCATCATCAAGGAAAACTGTATGAACACTATTCAACGATATCGGGTGTGGCTTATTGTCTTGATGTGTATCTGTGGAGGATATGCAACAGGCTACGCCCAAACCAAAGATACCACCAATACGTTTGATGCTCTCTCGCTTGAAGAGCTGCTGAGTGTTGAAATTGTAACCGCTACCAAAACGGCGGTAAAACTGACCGATGTTCCGGCGGCAAGCTCCGTTATCACTCGTCAGGATATTTTGCGCTATGGCTATCGAAACCTTGCCGAAGCGCTTGCACGCTCGCCGGAGGCATATACACACTTTGAGGGAAATAATTTCGGTGTGGATTTTCGCGGCTTTTTTGCCAATAATGTTGCCCGCAGAACGCTGTATCTCATCAATGGGCATCGTATCAACGACCGTTTCCATTTCGGCGATTTTTATCCTGATGTAATTGGCGATTTGCAAGATGTAGAGCAGATTGAGGTTTTGCGCGGTCCTGGGGCTGCGCTGTATGGTAGCGTTGCCATGCTTGGTGTCGTCAATATCATCACCCGCGATGCAAAAAATCAAAAAGAACAAACCGCATGGGATATGAGCGTCACGGCTGACGAAATCGGTGCCGGAGGCTTGACAAGCAAGTACCAGCTTGGTCTGCGGCATAAATTCAATGATAATGTTTCGCTCTCGGCAAGCCTGTACTGGTTTAACGGGGAAAGCGTGTATGATTCGCGCACCGCCAATACGTCGCGTCCTTGGGGCAGCTTGGATTCTCGCAATGGCGCAGGAATATACAATGTGGTGCAGCGCACCGATGCGTATTTCGATTTGCCACGCTCGACCGTTGGCGGCTTTAGCAGTCAGCGTTTTGCAGGCGGTACACCGCTTCCGGGCTATAATGTGAGGCTGAATGTCGGCGATTTCACTTTCAGCAGTTTCCTCCACACCCGCCTTGCATCATGGGTTCCGCCGAAAGATAATGCCACGCCGAATCATCCCGATAATATCCGCTCGTGGGGAACACACGCCGTTTTTGCTGAGTGGAAGCCCAAAGGTGCATTGGAGAACCTTGATATTATGCTCCGTGCTAGCTATAACGTCAACACAAACCGTGAAATTGCTGATTTTAGCGTTACCGATTCAATTCGTAACCCACTTGGTATCGGCACTTCGTCTCTCAATACCGGGCGGATTCCCGGACAGTTCGGTAATGCCAATATTTTCGTGCGTGACAACCGTACAGGGCGCTTTGTTCAGTACATCAACGCTATTGACCGCACCCAACTTACGGATGATGCTGCGCGGCGCAATGGCGGC
Organism: Ignavibacteria bacterium; assembly: GCA_013298375.1. Taxonomy (GTDB): domain Bacteria; phylum Bacteroidota; class Ignavibacteria; order Kapaibacteriales; family UBA4661; genus PH2015. The sequence goes on from JAAFHM010000059.1 coordinate 14,413, forward strand.
GGTTCGCAGTTCAATTACGCCGGGGTGGATAAATCCTTTGGCTTGGAAGGGCAGATTGCACCGGTGAAAACGAAGGAACTTTATGTCTCGCTTGGCGGAAATTACGAAAATGCTGATTACGAAAATATTCAGTGGTTCTCGCATCGCAACGGTAATTTTATTGGTTGGTCGCCGGGTGGCGGTATTTATGACAAAGGCTTCTATTTTGGCGTGTGGGCGCAAGCTATCTGGACACCGATGGAAGCGCTGACAGTGACGGCGGGCGCTCGGTATGATTTCCAAAATGTCACGGATGTCGGGCGGCAAGTCGGGCGTGATTTGCGATATGACCGCGTTGTGCGCGGCACGGACACAAGTTATCTGCCGTTTCGCGTGACGAACCGCGTGGCGCAAGATTTTACGCCTCGTGTAGCCGTTAATTATCGTTTAAGCAAAGATGCCAAT
>JAAFHM010000098.1 GCA_013298375.1 Ignavibacteria bacterium
AACGGAAAAAGAGATACTTTCGTCTCACCCTTACGACTTTCGCATTTTGATCATTGCCTCGGCACGGCTATGAACCTGAAGTTTGCGATAAATATTGTGAATATGTTTGCGCACGGTTTCGGCAGCCAAAAATATTTCGGCGGCAATTTCTTTGTATTGATACCCCCGAACAAGCAGTTGCAGAATTTGTTCTTCGCGGGTCGTCAAGGCATATTCCTCTAACGTTGATGATGGTAGATCCAACGACCTTTCGCGCGGTAATGCAGGTGGGGTACGGAGAGTTTGCAAAACCTTCCGTGCAATGCCGTCCGACATGGGCGAACCGCCCACCGCTATGTCAAGAATGCCCGCATAAATTTCCTCTGGCGGCGAGGTTTTGACAATGTAGCCATTTGCGCCCGCTTGCAGTGCTTGAAAAATACTTTGGCTGTCTTCGTGAATTGTCAGCATCAGAACCTCAATATGCGGTGCGGTTTGTTGCAAAATTTTCACTGCCTCGACTCCCGTCATTCCGGGCAAATTGATGTCCATGAGAATAATGTCGGGCTTGAGCGGGACTGGGATATTGCTCAATGCCTCTTCAGCAGAAGAAAACATCCCCAAACAAGCAATATCAGGCTTTGATGCCACAAGCCGTGCGATGGCACGGCGGTACTGCACGTGGTCTTCCACAACGACAATGCTTATCGGTTTCATAATTTTGTGGTGAAAAGTGATAAAGCAAAGAGAGTCGGAGCCGATAGTTCAAAAATGAAAACGAGATGTACACGCATTCTTGCACACTTCGACTGAGCAAATACGAAAATTGATACGGCTCTCAACGTATAGTTGAACGCTACAAATCTATGCAACTCCCACTCCCCACACAATACCACATTCGTACCAATTTTGATGATCAATAGCAAGGAATCCCCAGCAATTACCGCACAATATCGACACGTCCATACAACACTTCCTCTGCCGTGATAACACGCAGATAATACGCACCCGCAGCCAACGCCTGTACGTCAAGAGCTTCATCATGCACCAATCCCGTTTCCCTATCGCCCAGAGTACGCTGCTTTACCACGCGCCCCGCAGCATCACTGAGTTCCAGTATCACGCTTGCCATCGCACTTTTCGCTGATAAAGCATAGCGAATCTGCACCAGATCCGATGAAGGATTCGGCGCAATGACAGTCACCAAGCCATTTCTGCGAGCAAAAAGTGGGCGAAATTGTATTGCTAGTGCTTCTGGTTCGCTCAGAATGCGAATATCGCTTGCCGGAGTAATGTTTCCATTGCTGCCAAGCCATTGCGTTGGCTGCACAATCCGAATGGTGTTCGAGGTCGTCGAGCCAAGTGTCGCCCGCACGAGGATTTCCGCCAAGAGCAGATTTTCCATGCTGGTCGTATCGGTGCGCTCGGCAAAAATGGTATAATTCGCGGTATTCGCTGGAACAACCGATGGCGATTCCATGCGGGCGCGAGGGGTGAGTGGCGAAATGCCGAGAACAGCTAGGTTGTTCGTATCAATCCGCACCGTTGCCCGCAGACTACGAAGAAAGCGCCCAATCAATCTCGGAGTCAGCAAACGTGAGCCTTTGAGCCAAAGTTGAATACGGGCGGAATCCCGCACACGGAGCGGCTGCTGCCCGATAAAGCGTAATTCCAGTGTCGTTTCTGCACCTGGAGGCAGCGCCAACACCACCACCGAACCGCGCACCGCAACACTTGCAGAGGTGGCAGCACTCACATTACGAATAGAATCCTCGACCGCGCCAAGCCGCGACGAATCAAGTTTGACAAATATTCTGCGCCCAAGCGTAGAATCGGGATTGGGCAAAAGCGTGAGCGCATTCGCCCAGACCGTTTGAGCGCTATCGCGGAGCAGAACGCCTTGCGGCACAGTCACTCGCACAGGAGACCCCAGAAACCGTCCCCGAAGCGTGTAGGAGCGCACGGGTGAGGAATCGAAGTGAATAAGCGGCTCTCCGAAATCGGCGGAAGGTTGCGCAATTGCTGTAAGTTCGGGCTGTGGAATGACATTCCCCAGAACCCGCACGATTGCTCTTGTTTCGCCGCTCGTGTTGATGATAACCGAATCCAAACGCCGCAGTTGCGACGTGTTGAAGCGCACCGTGAAATTGCATCGGATATTGGCGCTGTTTGGCGTGAAGGTGAGCATGAGCCTGATGGAGCGTTGCCACGTATTGCTCACGGTATCCAAAATTTCTACGCCATCCGGGGCGCTTATAAACAGAGGGTCGAGGAGGTCTTGCCCCGTCAAAACATACTGCTGCATTTGGACGGCATTGCCAAGCCGGAGCGTACCAAAATCCAAACTCCTCGGCTGAACAAAAAGTCTTGCGGGGTCTTGCACAATGGCGACTATTTCGATGGTTGCACTTGTTCCTGTGCTGGTGTGGTTGATGCGAGAAACCAGCGCCCCGCTTAGTCGGGAAGAATCAATCCGCACCGATATTGTCTGCGCGAGGCTTCCCAGCCTATCGGGCAATAGCGTCAGTGAGCGTACCCATGCTCCATTGGCGGGATTGAGAAACTGCACATCAGCAATGGAGTTGATAGTAACGGGTGAAAGCAAATTTCTGCCGACGAGGTTATATGTGCGCACGGGCGAAGCACCACCACGAGTAAACTGCCCGAAAGAAATCTGCGAATCGGCGGCTGTTTCCGAGGTGAGTAAAAGAGGGAATTTGGGTGCTTCCTCTATCACCCCCATCACCGCCGCACTTGCCTGGGCAATGCCGCTTTGCGCGGTAACGGCGCTGTTGATAGCAAATGGCTGTAGCGCGGAATGAAGGCGAATGCTAATGGTCGTTGTTTGAGCAAAAGGCGCGAGTGTTAAAATACTCACCCAAATGCGATTCACAGGGTCGAAAAGCAAGGTTCCGCGCGGCGCAAATATAGTTGTTTGCCCGGTAATATTTTTTCCCGTCAGCGTCAGTGTTTGTGCGGTCGAGCTTGCATCTTGGAGGACGCTGCCAAGATTGATGGTAGCGGTGCTAAAAGCAAGTTCCGGCGGCGGCGGCTCCAAAACTGTTCCCGTGACGACAACCGTGTGTTCAGCCGCACCTTGGCGAAACGTGATTGTGCCGTTTATCGTGCCAGAAATTGCGGAAAACAGGCGTGTTTGAATGAGTGTCGCCTGAAGCCCCGCAGGAATGCTGAGAGACGGCAGAAAAGCATCGCCAAAATTTGCTACTTCAATGCCCGAAGATGCCGTAATGGTGAGAGGTTGAGTCGAGGAGCCTTGGGCGACAAGCGAGATGGAACGTGCATTTCCCGCCACACCCGCTACGGTGGTGTCGAGACGAATACTGTCGGTGCTGACGGCTAACTGTGCGTCAGAAAAATTTCCATTTGCCGTTCGCCACGTGCCGCCACCGTCTGTTCCGGCGATGAGATTTTCTCCGCTTTTTGTGAAGGATAATACGCGAAGGCTGGTTAAGCCCGTATTGACTGCCCGCCACGTATAGCCGTAGTCGGCAGAAACAAACACGCCCCCGCCAAGCGTTCCAGCAAAAATCTCAATTCTGTCTTGATACAGCGCCTCAATCTGCTGCCTAGGTAACCCAGCAGCCCGCCACGTCGCACCGTTATCGTTTGAACGAAAGATACCCGCATTTGTGCCAGCAAAAAGCACCGTTTCGTGGGGAGTGTAGGAACAAAATGAAAAAACCGTGCGAGCCGTGTTGGGAAGCCCGTTATTAGCAAAATCCCACGTCCTGCCGCCGTCCGCCGAGCGGATAATACCATCTTCCACCGTTCCTGCAACAATGACCGAGCCGACAACTTGAAGTGAGCGCACGTCGAGTTGCGTCAGAACACGCCACGAATTGCCATCGTCATCCGAAGAAAGCAGCCCGCGCTGTGTTCCCAAAAATAACCGTGAACCGAGTTGCGCCATTGCCCGCGCTTGGCGATTTGTTGGCTGCAAGCCTTGATTTGCTGCCGTCCAAGACTGCCCGTCATTGGTTGAACGGAAAACTCCACCGCCCCATGTTGTCGCAAAAAGAGCGCTGGATGTGCGAAAGAACGACGTTACTTCCTGTCCGCTCCATCCCTGCGTTTGCGTCCATGTATCACCAAGATTCGTTGAGAGAAAAACACCATCATTTGTTCCGGCGAGAAGCCGATTTCCTGTCGTGTGGAGGCAAATAATTTTTTGGTCGGAAATCATTCCTGCGGTTTTTTGCCAGACATAATCGGGCAAAGTTTGCGTATGGATAAAAGTGGGTATAGCAGCGAAAGTGATAGCAAAAACAATCATCCATCGCAAGGAGAACACGAGACGAGCCATGATGAAGAGCAGATAATTTCAAAGGGAAAGAGTGCTTGCAAGGCTGCAATATAGCGCTTTTCAGGGGATTGAACAAGTTCTGTTGGGTGGCACTGAAAAACACTCATTAGGCAAGGTGTTGTAACTTTCTGCACGTTTCTCTGTTTTTTACTTTCGAGAGCGCAGAACAAACACGCGCACATTTCCCCAAATTATCGTCATTGTAGATTTTCGGAAACCTCCTCATTATGAAGCATTCGCGCCGCCGTTGACTATGTATCAGGATTATTGCTTTTGGAAATCCCCCAAGTATGCGTGAAAAGGGAACATGGTGAAATCACGCATATCCCCACCAAACCCCAAAGGCATTTGAGCATAGACGGAATATGCAACTCCACACTTTTTTGTTCACTTGAAGGAACCGCTATGAAAACCTTTTGGAATATGCAACGCGCTTTTTGCGCCGTTGCCCTCATCACCATTGCCGGAATCGGCGTAACAGCGTGCCAACAAGATAGCGTAATGTCGCCATTGGCAACGATGGATAATCTCAGCACCGCCTCAACAACCGATATTACCGCTCTTACCGGCAGCAGTAGTAGTGAAACATCATCCGATTTCGACCCCGCAATGAATATTCTCGATCTGGCAGGCGGCAGCGAAACCCGCCCCGAAGCCATTGTGGAGATTTCCCGCCGTCCAATCTCACGCACCAGCACAGAAACAGGCGCAGAAGCATCAGCACGATTCGACAGTACACTCGGCGTAACGGGTGTAAGCCTTGCAGTGTTAGGCACATCATACCAGTTTGTTCGCCCACCAATGCGCCCACAAAATGGCAATGGCAGACCCGGCAACGGTGGCAATCCTTCGGGCGGTAATCCTCCGCCAAATGCACAGCGTCCGGCACGAATCGCTTCAACACTCTTTGTTTTTCCTGCGCCGCCCGCAACGTCAGCAACGACGCGCCCTACACTCATAATGTTGAACGATGCGAATGCTATTGCGACCGTCACTGTCGTTGGCTATACCTTTGCGGACAACAGGGTGGATATACCTGGCAAAATCACGCTAACATCGATGAAGGAGGGGGATGTTGTTTCACGCTCGGCAGCGCTGAACCTACGATGGAATCTGGCGGGAACATATACGAATGGGCGTGTAACGGTGCATAATGTTGCGGATTCCACTGCACTTGCAGGGAAATCGCGCCAAGAAGTTGCTCAAATTCTGCGGAATATGCCGAAACCCCTCAGCAAGAAGTTTTCCGTCGGGACAACAAGCATAGAATTTACAGCTGCTGAACTTGCTTCACTGCAAGCTGGTACGGTGGAGATTTCGGTTGGTGTTGTTAATGCAAAACGCACGAATAGTGACAAAGCCGTCTTGATTGCACATTCGAGAAACGGCATTCGTGTACGGTTGCAATAAGAGAGCGGCGTTGCTGTCGGAACTCCCCATCGGGCGGCTTCTTTGCTGTCCGATGGGGTTCTGCAATATGGTAGCTATGCGCATGAGTCTCAAGAACAATGCCATTACAAAGGCAATAACGTGAGTTGTGCCAAGGGTTCATCGGATCATAGAGCTTGATTGCGATGCTACCTATCAACAAATGTTGCACAATGTTGATTGTCAAAATTTAGATTCGGTAATGTACTCCCACATTCAATGCTAATGCTCCACCGTAAGGCTGACCTTGAATTTGCAAGGGAAACAGTGTACAATTCACATCCAATTTTAGCACAGAACTCAATGGTAACAATGCACCAATTATCGGTTGAAGTGACCATTTGCGTTGATAGACTGGAATATCGCCCTGAATGAAGCACGGGTACTGAAATGAATGCAAATGCTGCCAACGCCGATGGTGCGTACTGTGAAGATACTCATAGACTTCAGGGCGATAATCACTGGGAACAGAAACATGAAGAATGACCTCTTGAATCGTTGTTCTGCTCATCACTGTTTCAACACGATCCAGCGTAAAGGGCGTTTCCAATTGAAGCATTTGCGAGAAGAACTGTTTCGGACTCAGCATAACTGATATTCGTATTCAATGACTACTCTGTTTTCAAGCAATGTACCTTTTTTCCAACTGAAATCATCCAGAACCATATAACCTCATTCGGCGGCATTTTCTTTTTCAACGCTTCAGCACAATCGGTGTTCGCACATCCACCCGCACAAAGCGATTATAGAAGCGCCCTTCCGGAAGATCGTTGTCGTAGAAGACCGATTCCCCCTTGCCTTCGATGCTTGCCACTCTCGAACTTGGGGCATTGATAAGCTCGGAAACCGCTTCGGCGCGTTCATCCGAGAGCCGGCGATTGCTTTGCACATTGCCCCGCGTATCGGCATAGCCCGTGATGGAGAGTTCTGCGCCGGGCGTAATATTTTTTTTGAGCGACTGCACCACCCGCCGAATACGCTCATCCACCAGTATTTGCTTCGAGTTCAAATCAAAACAAAAGACCCAATACGTCCCGACGCGCACATCCGGCAGATTCATTTGCCGCTTTGTTTCCAGTCGCAGTGTTTTAATCGGCAGTTTGACGCTGGCTTGGGAGGAATTACGCTCTTTATCGGCGGCGCTGACGGTAATAGTGAGGTCATCGTCACGAAGCGGAAATGCCGCAGTTGCGCGTTCCAAATTCGATGATAGCGTCGTTGGCGCAACCTTGCCGAGATATTCTGCAAAAAGGTTTTTTTGTTGGGGTGTTGCGGCGGTGGTTCTTGCTGCGGAATTGCCTGAACGAATATCTTGTGTAATCGTCGCCGACCATGCCGCTAGTCCCTTTGGTGCAATGATTTCCGGTTGTATTTCCACAACGGGCGGCTCTAGTTGTCGCAAAATATAGTCGTAGCGGAGTTCTTCAAAAATTTCTGCTTGCGAGGCTTGCATTTCCACCATACGGCTTTCGGCGGCATCAACCGCATCAGCAGTACCACGTGTGCCGCCAGACCGTGCTAGAATGCGGCTTGCAGGAATATCCCAGACTGTTTGCAAATATTCCTTTATCCGCTCTGCGCGTTGAAGCCCCAAGGGTTTTCCGGCAATCATTTTGCCGTCAGTGATTTCCGCATTAGCGTCGTTGAAACCCGTGAGTGTAAGCCGTGCGAAGGGATATTGTCGCAAACGGAAACCAATAATATTGAGCAGTTGGTAGTACACATCCAATTCGTGGTCTGTTCTCGGCGATGCTGTCTTGACGAGATTTTCCGGCAAAAAATTGGGGGTTTCTGATTGCCGAAGTCGCACGTAGCGTTGCGGGATTGCGGCGGACTGCTCATCAAAAAAAATATAGGGCAGCAAATACCGCGACGAAGACGCAAGGAACTCCTCTGCGCTAATGGCGGGATAATCCATCCCCTGCCCATTACGCTTCACCCCGACAACCGAGGCAATACTGACTCGCAGCGAACTCGTTTCGTTTTTGGGTGATGGCGGCGGAGCGGTTTTCTGCGGAGTCCGCTTGATTGCTGGTGTTGGAGCCGCTTTGGTGGGTTCGTTTTTTGCCAAAGGCGCTTCGGGTTGAGGCAAAACTGGCGGTGGTGGCGGGAGAAATGGCGGCTTTTCGGGAGCAAATTTGAGTGAAAGCCCCGCACGAAGAGCATTGACGCGCCATGACGCGGCTGCGCCGCCATTATCAAGATTATTGGCAATATTTTGAAGCCCAATAACGTAAAACACCTCTGGCACAAGCAACAGTGCGCCATTCGCTGTCAGAGGAATTTCCCACGATAGCCCGCCCATAATAGATGGAACAATCGGAGGAGCGCCGATGCTTGCTGCTTCCGAAGCCTCAATTTGCGCACGAATTTCCGGTAGAACGCTACTGGTTGTGGGAAAGCCACGTTGTATTGTTGTCCGCTCACGAATAATGCGTGAAATCTGCGCTCCCGCCATGATACTCAGGCGATTATCCGCCAGACGCAAGGATAGAAGCGGTTCAGCCGTTAGTGCGAGAAGATTGGGCGCAATGGTGTATTCGATTGGCTCTGGAGTGTCCATCCGCCCTATCCGAGTCGGTTCGCTCCTCCCAAGAAATGTTGCAGAAAAAGCAGAAACTCCCACGCGAGCCGCCATGCCGAGCGACGCGCCATTGCCAAAGTCCGCTAACGGAAATTCTGCTACAACTCCGGCATTCCAGCCCACGGGATTGCTTGCAAGCCCTAAGGAAAGAGGGCGTAAGAGTTCTTGGTCGGTAAATTCTTGTTTGTCCCGAAGCCACAAAAACCGTGACGAATGCTGCTGCGCCGAACCATGTCCCCAGAAGCCCAAACGCATCAAAGAACGAGCGGGTTCGGTAGGTGTTTTTTGGGGTTGCTGCGCCGATAGCGTTGCCCGAAACACCAGCAATAATGCGGTTACAAAAACGAAATACCGACGATAATTATTGGACTTCATCATAGACAAAAGTAAGGGTTACAAACGGGGGCGCTATCCCACAAACGGTTGGGAAAAATCGCCCGTCACAATGCGCTCCAAAGCCTCAACGGAGCGGTTGTACAAATAGACCCATGTTTCGAGCGTGGTTCCTCTGTCCAAAAGAACAACGCTTGTTTTTTTGCGGATATAAAGGGCGTATTCCGTGCCGTCGTTGCCTTCGTATTCATCCAAAATTTTCCAGAGAAGGTCGTTGCGCTGCGGGTTGGTGGTGAGCGCATAGACCTCGCCGATGACTTTATCCTCTGCCGCACCCGATTCTACCACGCCCGGATATTGCGCCACATAGTACATCCTTCCGCAAAAAACAGCCCTGCTAACGTAGGTGGCGAAGGTCGTTAAAATCGAGTGCATATGGTGGGGAGCGTTATTGGGATGCGTCGCTCGCCCAAGTGTGCCATAGACAAATAAATATTCTTGTTCGATGGTGTTCATAATGGTTGTGATTATCGCGGTGACTCCAGCCCCATGACGCAACGAAAAGTGTCGCGGGCTATCATCAATTCTTCGTTGGTCGGCACGACCCATGCTTCCAAGCGGCTTCCATCCTCAGAAATCTTGCCTTCTTTGCCGCGTGTGGTGGATTGATTGCGCTCGGTGTTGATGTGCAAACCCATCCATTCCAGACCGCTTGTAATCTTGTCGCGCAGGTAATCCGAATTTTCGCCGATACCGCCGGTGAAAATAATTGATGCCGCACCATTCATCGCCGCCAAATACGCGCCGATATACTTTTTGACGCGGTACGCAAACACCTCAATCGCCAATTTTGCCCGACGATCATCGTTTTCAACTGCTTCGGCGACCAGTTCACGCATATCATTGGTCAAGCCGGAAATCCCCAGCAAGCCGGATTGTTTGTTCAGCACCGATTCTACTTCCGTTAGCGAATAGCCTTCTTTGTGCGCTAAATGCTCAATAATAGCAGGGTCAATATCGCCGGAGCGCGTTCCCATTACCAAGCCCTCAAGGGGAGTCATACCCATTGACGTATCTATTGAGCGCCCGCCTTTAATCGCACAAACCGAACATCCATTGCCCAAGTGAATCGAAATCACATTGACATTTTCTCGCTCCAATCCCACCAAAGTTCGATAGCGAAACTGCACGTAGCGGTGCGATACGCCATGAAAACCATAGCGCCGAATCTTGTGCCGACGGTAGAATTGGTAGGGCAGCGCGTAGAGATACGCATAATCCGGCAAGGTATGGTGAAATGCTGTATCGAAGACGGCAACTTGCTTGGCAGTGCCTCCGAAGACTTTTTTTATCGCGTAAATGCCCTTCAAATTTTGTGGATTATGCAAGGGCGCAAGATCAATACAGTCCTCAATTTGTTTGATGACGCTGTTGTCAATAATCATGGAGCGCGTCAATTCTTCGCCGCCATGCACAACTCGATGCCCAACCGCCTCAATATCCGCGTATGACGTGATGCCGGGAATATTTGCTTCCGGCGAGATAATCCACTGCACAATTTTCTCGATTGCTGCCGAATGGTCTCGAAGCGGCACAGATTCTCGGTGTGAGCGCGACGAAGCATCGGCATTAACCACCGAAAAATTCACGAGTGCCGGTCCGCCAATGCGCTCAATAATGCCGTAAGCAAGCCGTTTGTCGGTGTTTTGCTCAATAAGTTGGCGGTCGGTATTGATAAGTTGAAATTTTACCGACGAACTGCCGCAGTTCAAGACGAGAATATTCATAAAGCGCAGGGAATTGAGAATGAGGAATGAAGTTGATTGCACGAGGTGATTATGGCAAAAATCCATACCGAGCCAGTATAGAAGCGCCTTCGGGCGAGCAAACGTTATCAACAAATGCCTCCGACAAAGCACGATGCTGAGAGCGCTTAATGACAACAACGCCCTGCTCAAGCGGCTTGTGGAGTGCCGAATCAATGCGGACATAGTTGCCGGATTGCTGCATTAAGGGCGACAACGCCAGCGAAAGCGAGATAATAGCGGCATCAACATTCAGTGTTTGTGCGTATTGCGCTGCTTGCGCAACATTTTCCGCCAAGACCAAGCGCTTCTGCACCGCATCCCAGAGATCGCTTGCTTGCAATGCCTCTTGCGCACGTTCTCCGTAAGGCGCATGAAGAGGGTTTGCAATGGCAATGCGGCGTAGGCGTGTGTCCGTCAGTATCGCCAAATTTGCTTTCGAGAGGTCTGCGCCAAGATTGGTTTTGGGATTCTTGCCAATCCACAAAACTAATTGACCAAGCGCATAACGGCGCGGCTTTGCTGTCGTTTCACCCACCTCGTGTAATCGTGCGGGATAGCGCATATCGGCAGAAAAAAACACATCGAAAGGAGCGCCACTGCGTATTTGCGCGGTAAAATTTCCCGACGAGCCATAGACCGCTTCAACGCTTGCGCTTGGGTGTTTTTGACGAAACACTTTGATAAGCTCCGGCAATGCCTGTTGCAAGTCGGCAGCCGCCGCAATGCGTAAGGGCTGTGCAAATAGAGGTTGCGCAAAAATTGCGCTCTGGGCAAGAAGGAAGAGTATGCCCACAAGCCGCATATAATCACGCTTACTGAACATTGCGGAACACACCCGTCACAACACCGTGAATAACAAAATGGTCAAATTCACCAACGACCATCGGCTTAAAATCAGGGTTTTCGGGCAGAAGCATAATGCGTTTGCCGACGGCGAAAAGGCGTTTGACGGTCATATCGCCATTCAAACTTGCCACGACAATGTTGTTGTGACGCGCTTCGGCGGCATGGTCAACGATAATGAGGTCGCCATCCAAAATATGCGCTTTTTCCATCGAATTGCCCACAACCCGCAGCAAATAGCAGTTTTTCGGGTGCGGCACAAGGTCTGACGGAACGCGCAAGGTTTTTTCAACCGTATCATCAGCCGTGACAGGCTTTCCAGCGCGAACGCTGTACATAAAAAGCGGGACTTCGACGAAATCTTTATCGCCGCGAATATCAAGAACTTCGAGCATGATTTTGGGTAAAAATAATGGGGAAATTTTAGTAACTGCCGAGGTTTTTACAGCAGATTCTTGAGTTCATCAATAGAGTTAATACCTGCTTTTTTGAGAATATTATGCAGAGTACCTTTTTTTAGCTCTTTATGATTCGGGACAATAACGCTACAATGACGTTCAAGATTATGCAAAAAAATATGGCTACCATTTTGATGGTCAATGAGAAAGCCTATACGACGTAATGCTTTAACAACATCTTTTCCAGAAAATGTTTTGCTCATGGTTCAATTACAGAGACAATTCGATAGTCCGTACCTGACTAAACTTGGTTGCTGCTTGGTGCTGGACGAGTGCCAAACCCTCTAAATAGCATATAATCGCCTCTTTCGCGTTTGCCAGCGCCTCTACTTCTGTTTCACCCTCGGTAAAACAGCCGTCAAGTGCTGGGACACTCACGGTAAAACCGCCTTCCTCTGCGGGTTCAAGAACAATCTGAAATTTCATGATGGTATGCTAATGGTTAATGAATTCTCTCCTGCCTCCGCCGCTTTAGCAAGCCGCCGTCGCGGTTATTCATCACTGCCTGAATTTCTGCAATAATCGAAAGCGCAACTTCTTCGGCGGTTTCTGAGCCAATATCCAAACCGATAGGGTTATGCAGCTGCGCTAACACTC
>JAAFHM010000362.1 GCA_013298375.1 Ignavibacteria bacterium
CCTCGAAGCCAAATGGACCATGCCCATCAAAGAATGGGCAGCAACGCTCAATCAACTCGAAATCCTCTTCCCAGGCAGACTCAAACTTTTTTCGTAGCATTTACACAAAAGTTCTTGCACACTCAATTTTTTTTTTCTTGACTTTTTTGCCCATTTCTTTTCAATATTGCCCTGAAAACTGCGCTATTCCTATACAGCAACTCTTTTAGGACACGACCGATGTGCAGCACATGATGAATACTTCACTGTTCAATGTCATTAATGTTGTCGCGCCACTATTCGATATATCTCATTCTGCTGTGAGTACCGATTACCTCAGACTGAGCGTTTTTGTGGCGATAGCGGTGGGTATAAGTATCTACCGCTTATGTGCATAAAGTACGGCGGTGTTTCTTCGCTCCTTATCCGCCACTAGATAACGGCAAATTTTCTCACATCACATTTGTCAACCTTTCTCAAAAATCTGTACAAGCCATGGCGGAAAACTACGCCATTTTCTTGACTTTTTTGCCCATTTCTTTTCAATATTGCCCTGAAAACTGCGCTATTCCTATACAGCAACTCTTTTAGGACACGACCGATGTGCAGCACATGATGAATACTTCGCTGTTCAATGTCATTAATGTTGTCGCGCCACTATTCGATACATCTCATTCTGCTGTGAGTACCGATTATCTCAGACTGAGCGTTTTTGTGGCGATAGCGGTGGGTATAAGTATCTACCGCTTACGTGCATAAAGTACGGCGGTGTTTCTTCGCTCCTTATCCGCCACTAGATAACGGCAAATTTTCTCACATCACATTTGTCAACCTTTCTCAAAAAATCGTCGTCTTGATAAGAAAAGGCATCAATGCGCTCTGGCAAGATGCACCCTTACACCCCTTTTCTTGGAGACGACGATGACACCATCCTCTTTCTTCGCCCTGCGCCCACAGACCAGCGCACAAGCGCTCTATGGCGCATCGGAACTCAAATCGTACATCCGCACCTCGACTCTGCGCGGTTTTATTGGTTCATTGTCCATATTGGCATTGATGTTTCTGGGCTATGGAGCATTAGCGCTGGCAAACCGCATCAATACTCGCTCTGCACCCGTCATAGCCAAAATGAAAATTATGACGCTGCCGCCCACGCCGCCTTCTCAAGCCATTCCGCCGCCACAACTCACCTTGCCCAACGCTCCGCTTGCTCGTGCCGGAACGCCCGTTGCTGTGCCGGATGAAGCGCTTCGTCCCGATGTACAAGATTTCGCCAATGTTGATGAAATTTCCCGTGCTACGCTGAATGGCGGCAATGGCATGGACGAAGGTATTATGCCGCTTGCCACTGAAATTACGACCGAAGTCCGCGAGGAAGAGCCAGATGCATACATCTTCATTCCCGTTGAAAAAGAGCCGTATATTGATATAAAAGAGTTGCAAAAATACGTTGTTTATCCCGATCTTGCCAAACGTGCGAATATTGAAGGCAAAGTGAGTATTCGTGTTTTGGTTGGGAAAAATGGTGTACCGAAAAAATGGATTATCGAATCCAGCGACTCCGATTTGTTTAATGAATCTGCCATCAAAGCCGTGATGAAGTCGGTATTTACGCCCGCAATTCAAAATAATCAGCCCATTGATTGCTGGGTGAGTATTCCGATTGTTTATCGTTTACGCTAAATTTTTGCCCAATGCTTCTTACCGAACAGCATATCTCCGACCTTATTCGGCGCTATTGCCAAAGCGAAGCGCACGGTCGGCATGAGGCGTTTCGCGCATTGTACGATGCGTGTAAACGCCTTGTGTTTGCTTCGGCGGCGCGTGTCGCTCCAAACCATGCTGCTGCCGAAGACCTTTCGCAAGAAATTTGGCTGAAACTCTTGCGGAGCGTGTGCTCGTTTCGGGGAGAATCATCGTTTGGAGCGTGGTTGAAGCGTGTAGCGCTCAGGGCGTGGCTGGATATGCGGAAAACGCCCGGAGAGCGCACACAGCGCGAATTTTGCCGTGAAAGCCTGACACAATATTTTTCTGAAAGCCAGACGGAGAGCGGTGTACAAGAATTATTTGTTGCCGATGATGCCCACAATGCCAATCCGGGAGCGCTTGCGGAGGCTGACGATATGCAAATGCACATCGAAAACGCTTTGCAACGCCTGACTCCATCAGAGGCAAACGTCTTTCGGGCAAGGCATTTTCAGGATATGCCCTTCAAAGAAATCGCTGCCGAACTTGGTGTGAGCGAAGGAACGGTGAAAACACTGCATTTTCGGGCAATGAAAAAACTTCAAACGTTGCTGAAATCGGTCTATGAACATTCAACGCTAACGAAATGATACGCCATGCAAGCTAATACGCCACCAAACGACCGAGAGCGTCTTGAACACTTGATGATAAGCGCTGTCTATGATGAAATTTCCGACGAAGAGCGGCGGGAATTGGACACACTTTTGCGCCGCTTTCCCTCAGCACTTGATGAATTACTTGCGCTTGAGGATTTACGCCGATTTATCACGAAGCCCCCGCAAGCACTCATCGCCCATGATGATTTTTACCACAAGCAGTGGGGACTTCTTGACGCTGAAATCCGCGAGGAAAACCCGAATATTCCTCGCTCTATTGCGATTCCCAAGAATATTCGTCCAACGCCCTCTGTTCCGAGAACGAATAGACCGCTTATCCGTTCTTCGGAGTTAAAGCGCATTATTCCGATTGCGACTGAGCGAGGTTTTATCGGCGCTTCGCTGCTTCTTTTGCTCTGTATTGGCGCGTATTCCCTTTTTCTTGTTGTGAATGCTGCGAACTTTGGAAAAAGCCCGCGCATTAACGCAATGAAACTGACAAATTTGCCTCCCCCGCCTGTACAGAATGAACTCGCGCCTCCACCACCACCATTGGCTTCCAATGCGCCACTTGCTCGCGCAGGAACGCCTGTACCAGTGCCAGATGCGCTCGTTGCGCCGGATGTGAAGGATTTTGCCAATGTTGATGAAATCTCCCGCGCAAGCACAACGGGCGGCGACGGCAACGACCAAGGGTTTTTGGGATTGGCTTCGGATGTGGACACGGAGGTGCGGGAAGATGAGCCAAATGCGTACGATTTCATCCCTGTCGAAAAAGAGCCGTATATTGATATTCGAGATTTACAAAAAAGGGTTGTTTACCCTGATATTGCCAAGCGTGCGGGGATCGAAGGCAAGGTCAATATTCGTGTTTTAGTCGGAAAAAATGGTGTGCCGAAAAAATCCCTCGTTGAATCCAGCGACTCGGATTTGCTAAATGAAGCTGCCGTAAAAGCAGTGATGAAATCAGTGTTTACGCCCGCGATTCAGAACAATCAGCCCATTGATTGTTGGGTGAGTATTCCGATTGTCTTTCGTCTGCGATGAAAATCTACTGTTTCGAGTCCCTGACCATTTCGCCCCCAAAAAAAACACCCCGCAAGATCACTGAGAATCTTGCGGGGTGTTGTTGTGTTGAGGTTATCAGATCAATTCTTTTTCGTTATTGAAACAACCTCGAAATCTTTACCGGAAAGCTGTCCAAATGGTGTCTGCTCTTTACCTTTGAGTAACTGCTTGGTCAGTTCGGGAACCTGCTCTTCGACGTAGTTTTTAAGAGCATTGACGGTGACTTTGCCTTTGTCATTTTTGACCTCGCCGCCAAGTGCTTTGAGCAGCGTGTAGGAAAATACACCGTGCTGGATAGACGTTACCTGATTTGCCGCTTGGTCGGAAGAAGCCGATGCAATCACGGCACTGCCGGTTTTACGGGCTACGCCTTTCACAGACTTCGATTGCATGAAATCATCCAATGCTGCGCCAGACTGACACGCATCGAACAAGACCAGTTGCCGCGCTGCCGGAACATTCGTGAGCAAGGTGCTGAGTTCTTTTGCCGACAAACCCCGACCTTCCAATTCCTGCTCATTTTTCACATCTTGCATGACAAGGAAGAATGTTGATTGCTCATCCGCCGTGACGACTTTACCGTGTCCGGCATAGAAAAAGACGAAAACGTCTTGACGCTGTGCGGTCTCGGTGATTTTTTTGAAGATTTCTTGTACTTTCTCTTTTTTCGCTTCCGCGTCGTAGAGTTCGTACTTGAATACTTTGTCATAACCGCCTTGTGCAGCATTTGCGACGACTGTTTTCAGAACGTCCTGCGCATCGGGACGGGCGTAAGGAAGATTATATTCCTTATTCAGGTAATCATTTACGCCAATAGCAAACACGTGAAGATTCGTGGTCTGAACGGGAATATTACACGTCACGCTTGCTTCTGCGGCATTCGATTCTGTTTTGTCGGTGTTGATTGCCACAACTTTCAAATCGTTTTTGCCGGGCAAAAGTTGAATGGTGTAATCTCGCAAAATCGTGAATCCTTGTGCCGATGGTAAATTCTTAAACTCTTCGGGGAAGAGCAGTTTTCCATTTTGGAAAATACGAATCTCGGCAATTTGGGATCCTCTGTCTTTTATACCAACCGTGATATTTACTCGCGGCGCAGCAAGCGTATCGCCCGCACGTGGCGCTAAGATTTCCACCAATGGTGGCAATTTGAAATCACGCGAAATATCGGGTGCAGCCTGCACACCGGCGACGGGGTTAGAAACTTCAAGGGCAGCAGCGGCTTTTGCGGCAGCTTCTTCTTGCTGTTTCTTGACTTCTGCCTGCCGCAGCGCAAGCGCCTCAGATTCTTGTTTTGCTTTTGCCTCGGCTGCCAGACGCGCCTTTGTTTCGGCTTCTTGTTTTGCTTTCAATTCGGCTTGTTGCTTGGCAAGTGCCTCGGCTTCTTGTTTTGCCTTGAGTTCTGCTTGGGCGCGGGCTTGCGACTCGGCTTGCTGCTTTGCTTTCAATTCAGCTTGTTGTTTAGCGAGTGCTTCTTGTGCTGCTTTTTCTTTTGCGGCAGCTTGCTGTTTGGCAAGTTCGTCGGCTTCGCGTTTTGCCTTTACTTCGGCTTCTGCGCGGGCTTTTGCCTCTGCCTCTTGCTTTGCTTTAAGAGCGGCTTGTTGTTTGGCAAGTTCGTCGGCTTCGCGTTTTGCTTTTGCTTCCGCTTCTATGCGAGCTTTTGCTTCGGTTTCTTGCTGCGTTTTGAGAGCAAGTTGTTGTTTAGCAAGTTCGGCAGCTTCACGTTTAGCTTCTGCTTCGGCATTGCGTTTGGCTTGTGCTGCGGCTTCTTTGGCGGCTTTGTCTTGCTGCGCCTTCAAAGCCAGTGCTGCCGGAGATGCAGGGAAAATACGCGAAAGAAGTTTTGGTGAATAAAAGCGCTCAAAGAAGGCAGCCAGTT
>JAAFHM010000674.1 GCA_013298375.1 Ignavibacteria bacterium
CGCATATCAAACGGCTCAACCGCCCAAACGATATGCTTCTCCAAGTCAGAAATCATGCACGATGCAGTGATAAAACTCTACGTGTACCGCACCAATTCAAGAAAGCAACACTTTTAGGACACGACCAACGATTGATACCATTGCGAACGATATTGGTACTGCCGCATTTTCCGCAGTGGTGGGTATGGGTTTCGGTAATCAGATACGATAGGTTGATGGAATAACTCTCGTCAGCATTTTTGACAAATTTACGCAATATCATGTAAATTTATACCGCCATCGAAATTTATACCACTACCAAATAATTGTCGCGCAGCAGCGATTTCATCTTCCACAATCGTATGTGGCATATTGGGATAGAGCCGTGCGGTCACCTTTGCGCCGAGTTGCCGATATATCTCGGCTGTTTCAAGAAACCGCGCCTTCGGGATATGCGGGTCAACATCGCTACAGCCCATAAAAACAGGTGTTTCAGCAAAATTTCCCGCATAGTTGCGCGGAGTGCCATCGGGACCAATGACACCGCCGCTAAAGGCATAAATACCGCCATAACGCTGCGCATTGCGGGCGGCAAATTCCAGCATTAAACACGCACCCTGCGAAAATCCCAGCAAATACTGGCGTGCCGGCGGCACGCCGCGTTCCAATGCCGCATCAGAAAGAGTTTTAATGACCGCCAAGCCCGATGACAAGCCAGGTTCATTCGACGCAATCGGCGCAAGAAAGGAATTGGGGTACCATGTATAATCCGTCGCTTCGGGTGCTAAAAATGATATTTTTGATCCTTCCGTCTGAAAAAATCGTGCTAACGAAAGAATATCCATTGCCGTCCCGCCGCGTCCGTGCAGAAGCAGCATAACGTGTGTTGCCTGAGAAAGCGGTACGCCCTCGCTTCGCACAACATCGGCGGTATGAATATGCTGGTGATGACTCATTTTTGCCTTTGATGATTACCGAATTTTTGTGGTAAAATCCTGCAATTTCGCAATGTAATTCGTCAGTACCATCGTTTCAGGGATACTGCTATGCCCGGCACCCGGAATTTTGAAAAATTCTTTTGCCGGCGAAAGATTATTTGGCGCGGCAGCAAAGAGTTTTTCGCCGTGGCGTTTGATGTCAATAAAGCGGTCTTCTGTGCCGTGCATCAGCAAGAGCGGGCAGCGAATATTTGCTATCCGCACAATATTGGCAAATTCATCTCGCATCACAAAACCGCCCGGAATATCCAGCAGTGTGCCGCTTTGAACAAGGTCTGAGGTTGAGGCAAAAATCGCCTCTGTCACAAGTCCTTTGGGTTGGAATGTTGCGTTAGGAGCCGCATATTTACTTGCAAGATAGACCGAAGGCACACCGCCCAAGGAATAGCCATAGAGCAGAATATTATTTTTGTTCACGTCGCTCCGAGCCAGCAATGTCGCCAATGCTGCCTCCGCATCAGCTTCCAAGCCCTCTTGCGAGGATTGTCCTTCGCTTCTGCCAAAGCCGCGATAATCGTAGATAAACGTGTTGTAGCCAGCTTTGTAGAAATATTCCATTCTGTCCCAGTAGGACTGAATCCCTTGAAAGTTGCCGTGATGATAGAAAATTGTCGGCGTGGAAGCCGTTGCACGGGGCGATTTCACGAAGTACGCATACAAGGTAAACGTTCCTGATTTGAATGTAATCTCCTGTCGTGCCGACACAGGAATTACGCTGTCCGGCAGCACATAGCTGGTCACTTTTTGCGTATTAAAAAGAAAGCCGTCCATCGAAGCACAGCCAGGAAGTGCGCTCAGAGCTACGACGGCGCACAGAATGAGGATTGATGAGCGTTTCATAGTAGTATTGAAAATGAATGAGCGTTGTTGGGAAAAATGTTATTTCGCGTCGGAAGCAGAGGCTTTTTGTGCAATTGTCCAGTTAAAACCGAGAAATACGCCCCAGTTTCCCGTCGAACCAATCGTGGATTGCCCTTGAAAAATACCATTTCGGGTATCAATATTTGCCGCCATCCATTTCCACTCGCCTTGCAAGCTAAACGTCGGCGAAAGCGCGTATTGAAGACCGACGGTCGGTGTCAGGAAATAATTTGGCGCGGCAGACAACTGGAAAAGATTCTCTATGGCAAGATAGCCTAAAAGCCCTTGCGTCAGTTCGTAACTGGCATTGACGGAAATATATGGCAGTACCCGCACCGCGCCTGCCGCTGTCGCGCCATCAGCCGAGACGGGGCGAGTGGGGGTGCTTCCGGGAGTGAAATCGTAAAACCCATAGACTTGTGCTTTCGCGGTCAGTTCCGGTACTGCGCCTTGTTGCTTGATGAGGCGCATCGCAGCACCCAAATCCAAACCAAGCGCACCAAATGGCAACAGTGTTCCATGAAGACTACCTGTCAGCGTAACATTTTCGGAAATGCCGTGCATAGCGCCCACATTCAGGTACGGCGCAATAATTGCCGGGCTTGAGTTCGGCAGCCAAGGACCGCCCAGCGAACCTGTTATTTGCGTTGTGCCTTCCGGCAAAACGCGAACAGGCTGTACCACGCTACACGCTAAACAGCCCACCAATAAGCACAGCACGCCGAGAGCCCGTAAAT
>JAAFHM010000532.1:0-3127 GCA_013298375.1 Ignavibacteria bacterium
TCGGCAACAATGCCCGCAAAACCCTGTTCAATGACAATTTTCACAACACCTTGCATGGAGGCTGCTTTACCAGCTTTGGCACTTTTGAGCGTTGCACCATAGCGCGGCGGACGTGCCACAGCCCCATAGAGCATATTCGGCAAACGCGCATCTAAGCCATAAATAGCCCTTCCGGTTACTTTGTCGCGCAAATCCACGCGTGGTACACGCTTGCCAATAAGGGTGAAATTTTTTGCATCTTTCAAGGATGATTTTTTTGCCAGTGTCCATTTTCCTTGCTTTCCGGCGACAAGTTCGCCGTAAGTCAAGCGTTTGCTGGGGTCGTTGCTCAAAGCCATCACCCCGTTTTTCGCAATGACATTTTCCTTTGTGGTGTTCAAGCGGCGGGCAGCTTCTTCGCGCAAGGTCTCGCGTACGGTTGCAGCGCCTTCACGGAGCGGTGCGTAAAGCGACGCAACGCTAAAACTGCCGAAAGTATATTGCGTGGATGCAGCATAGCCGCGTGAAGTATCGGCTTGTTGGACGCGGAAGGTTGCCCAATCTGCCTCCAACTCGTCTGCCACGATTTGCGCAAGCGCGGTATGAATCCCTTGCCCAATTTCAACTTTAGGAACATGGAAGGTGATAGTATTGTCCGACGCGATAGTAAACCATGCAAACGGCTCATCCGGCATCGCGGCTGGCGGGATGCGGCTCTCTCCCATTGCCGAGACATTTTTACGAAGATATTCCCAGCCAATTTTCCCACCAACACCAATCGTCAGCAATCCCGCACCAGCACTTATCAAGAACGTGCGTCGTGAGGATTTTTTTGGTGTTTTTTTCTCGTTACCGTTGTTGGAATATTCTGATGAATTTGGTTGCGCACTCATGGTGAAGCCTCGTGATTGCTGGTGAAGATTGAAGAAGAAAGAATGAAAGTCAAAAAAGAAAGCGTAGTCCTAAGTCCTTTTAAGTACGCCTGAGATGCTAGGTTTGAGCGTTCATAACAAGCGCTGCTTTTTCAACGGCGGTACGAATTCTGACATAACAACCGCAACGACAATAATTGTTTGCTAAGGCATTGTCAATATCATCGGCATTGGGATGCGCATTTTCCTTGAGAAAAGCCGCAGCCGTCATAATTTGCCCGCTCATACACCAAGCGCATTGAGGCACTTGTTCGTCAAGAAATGCCTGTTGCACAGGATGAAGTTGTTCGGTTCCATCGTCCAGAATAGTTGCAAGCCCCTCAATCGTCGTCAATTCCTGACCGATTGCAGCACTGACGGGTGTGACGCATGACCGAACAGGAACGCCAGCGATATGGATGGTACAGGAGCCACAAATGCCAGCACCACAGCCCATCTTCGTCCCCGTTAGTCCAAGGTCATCACGCAAGACCCACACCAGCATTTCGCTTGGGTCGCAATTCACCGTATAACCTTTTCCATTGATGCGAAGTTCCATAGTCGTAGTTCCCTCAAGCAACGAGTTGATGTATTGCGAATGTTGTTACGGAGATATTCAAGAATATCGGTTTTATCGCTTTTCCGAAAAGTCTTGAATACATATTTTTGCCAGAGAAAAGATACGATAATTTCTTCATGCTACCAAGCACGTTTTCTGTTGTAAGATTGCAAACACGAAAATATCAAACCAAACCCTTCCGAGCAAACCCGGAGTGAATATCGCCTCAAACCCCATGCGAAGCCCTCTCAAAGCATATCACCGTCGGTATTTTGCGAAAGCCTTACAAAAGTTTTCCGACTAAATCCAATGAAAACTTTTTTTTCTTGCATATCTCCGAAATTTCCCCCAAATTTGCACCCGTGCTTCATAACGGGTCTTTTACTGCTCGTGCTTTTGTATAATTCCCGCATAATCATCGTGCAGATGGTCTTCCAAGCACACTCATAACCTTCGCAAAAATTTTTTTGTATTCTCAATTTTTTTTCTTTCTGGTATGCTCTCTCTCTTCTAATTTTTCGTCATAAACCCAAATTTTTCTTGGGATTAGCGATGATATGCTTTTCCATTTTCACATTCGCTGGCGTGGAACTTCGTGCGCAAACCCCGCCCACGCAAGACCTCCGACCCCAAAAAACAGGTCTCCCCGGGCGCACCGTCTGGGCGTTAGCCACCTCCGGCACAACGACCGTCACGACCTTTGCCGCCACTGACAAGGGTTTGTGGCGCTCCACCGATAACGGCACGTCATGGACAGAAACCACCCTCAAAAACCAAAGCGTCTATGCCGTCAAATCGCGGCGCGTGGGTAACACCACCACCTTGCTTGTCGGCACGGACAAAGGGGTCATGCGCTCCACCGACGGCGGCAACTCGTGGGCAAGCCCCGAAGTCACGACGGGAACGCTCATTGCCACATCCAATATCCTTTCGCTCAAAAAAGTGTTCGATATTGAAATCGTCGGCAGTGCATGGTTCGCCGCAACGGAAAAAGGCGTGTTCCGCTCCACCAACGACGGACGCTCATGGTCGCTGGTGAATATCGACCGCACGGCGGACAACAACGAAGTGCGCGGCATCACGGCGGACGGCAATACTGTTATAGTGAACCTTTGGAAAGAAGGCTTGTGGCGCTCGGCAAATGGCGGCACCTCGTGGGCAAAACTCACGATTGCGGGAGAAACGGCGCTCTGTAAATCGCTTTTTGCGCACAGAGGCATAATCTCGGTACAACAAGGGCAACGCACCACCACTGCAAGCGCATCCATGCTCTTCGCAGGGGCAGTATCGGGAAATATTTGGCGCTCGGTGGACAACGGCACAACATGGACAAAATTATTCAGCGCCGGAACCGCACAACGCACCAGTGCTAGCGCCGCCACGCCAACGGGTGTCGATGCTATCGCGGCGCTAGGAAATATCCTCGTTTCGGGCGCACCGAATGGACTGGCGATTTCTTCCGATAACGGCACGTCGTGGAAGGCGCTCCGAACCACGCTTCCGCAACCAACAGCGCTCTTGGCGCATAGCCAGACGCTTTTTGTGGGGGTACAATCGGCATCCGGCGCGGCTTTGGCGGCATCAAAGGGCGAGGGTGCGAGTCTTACGGATGCAAGTTCGCCCGGCGTGGGAGCGTGGGGATTCAGCACTGTTTCTGGATCTCTTATCTGCCCCGACA
>JAAFHM010000532.1:3137-3594 GCA_013298375.1 Ignavibacteria bacterium
ACCCCGGTATTACGGGCTTCACTCCGCCTTCTGTTCTGCAAGGAAATACGCCCATCACGATTTCCATTCTCGGCAATAATTTTCAGCCCAATACTGTTTTCAGTGTGAGCCGATATATCGAAAGCACTGGTGAACTTATTGGTCCATTTGGGTATGTATCGGGAATGACATACTCCGGCACAACAATGACGCACATCAATTCCTCAACTATGCAGTTTTCGATGCCCGCAGATTGGGTTAATGTCCACTCTCGCATTGGTTTCACGCCACAAAATTCGTGTAATGGCAATTCGGGACTCGGCAATACATTTTATGTGACCGTACACCCCGCCCCCACGCTCACCAGCGTCTCCCCCACCACCTTCACACGCCAAAGTAGCAATACCCCTGCTACTATCACGGGAACAAATTTTGTCTCAGGAACAAAAGTCTTTTTCTATCACCCTTCGTTACCGAG
>JAAFHM010000104.1 GCA_013298375.1 Ignavibacteria bacterium
CAAACAGCGCCGGATTGGAGAGCGTTCCGGCAATGGTAGTTTCATACTGCCAGAGCGCTGAATCAAAACTTGCTGTCCGATACACCACCATGCGCCCTGTGAGGCTTATCCATGCAAACGGCGACCACGATGCGCCCAGAAAACCCAACATTCCCCATTCCGGGTCTTTATTGCCTTCGTAACTCACGTAAGCCGCTTCGTAGCGGGCTTGCAAGCGCAGATTGTCCGTACATTCCCACTGCCCGTGCAGACGCAGCCCCGTCCGACCACGCCCGTACACAATGTCTCGGCTATTGCGTCCGGTGCCAAGTGTTAGTTCATCGGTCTTTGTTTCGTGGCGAAGCCGCATCGCCGCTTGCACGTCCCGCGAGACCCGCCACGTGGTTTCGGTGAAAAGATCCACACCGCGCACGGGAACGGGAATTGTCGCCGTGCTGGAAATTGTCGTGTAAACATCGGCATACGCATTAACGCGCACATTCGGAAACCGCTTCCAGACTGCTCCCACGTACAAACCTGCTTCATTTGTAGGTTTGCCGTTTTCTCCAAAATTCACGCCAAAGGGTGAGCGAAATTCGGATGGAAATGCCCGCGCTACGGCGGCAAATTCCCAACCATCCATGCGCATCTCTGCCCCCAAGCGCCCGCCAATATTGCCCGCACCATCGCGGGAAATTTCGGCGGCAAAAACGCTCTGCCCCGAGGAAAGCGTTCCAAAGACAGAAGCAATCGCGCCTTGTCGCAGAGGGAACACCATCACCGAGCGCGAGACGACCTGTTTGTCATAGTTCAAATATTGCGCTCCCGCTCCAAGCGACCACGACCACGCACCGGAATCCTCTGCAAGGCTCTTTCCATCAATATTTACCCCATTTTGCTCCTGTGAACGAACTTCCGCCGAAACGCCATAAACCTGTTCTTGCAAATTCCCTCGCAACGACAATTCGGAGCGCGTTCTAAATAGTCCAATGACATCAACCGATGTTATCACATCCCGCACCGTATCAAGCCTCGCGGCTTTTGTTTGCCACGAACCCCATCCTACTACTCGGAGCGACAGTTTTTCGGATACTTGCCTGTCGTGCCGAAGCGCCAACCCGCGATAGAACTGCTGTTCCGTCGAAGAACGATATGGCAAAAGATTGACATTAACTTGCGTGGCAGGCGCAATCACTTCGGCACTTTTTCCTGCACCATACAAACTCCAAAACGCAGTTCCCGCGCCGCTTTCCACCAAAAAATCTCCCGCCACAATACTTGTGCGTTGCGCTTCGCTACCAAATTCTGCACGGATGTAGGCACTCAGAAAATCGGCAATGCTGAGTTCGCCTGCGTCCTTTGCCGCCGTAATATTTGCTTCAAAAAAGCCAACCGAATCCACACGAAGCGAGGCGGTAAGCCGTTGGTAAAGCTCAAGCGACGTGCCTTGAAATTGCTGACTTTGCGAGGCATCAGGTGTAAAGCCGCGTTGAGGCGTTGCCCAAAGCCGTGTGCGGGCGCGATACCAGAGCGCCGCATTGGTGAGCGAAGGTAGTGTGGGCAAAGGTTCTACACGGCTTTGCGGTGTGCGGCTTTTGGGCGGACGGCTTTGGGTGGAAATTGCTGTTTGTGGGCTTAGGTACGGTCGCGGGGGAATCGAATCGCCGGAACGCACGTCTTCGATTTCGCGCAGAGCGTTATCTAAAACGGTACAGAATTTCAAAACATAGACCTGCGCAAACGAAAGTGCAAGCGAGTCTTGAAGCATAGTGTAGTCAGCATCGGGCAGACGTTTCATCAAACGTTTTATGGCGATTGCTGTTTCGAGTGAAATTGCGGGAAGGGTCTGCAAATCGCGCACGGGTGCGGTTTTCAGATGAAGCGGATAGCGATGATAGTATTCCAATACGTCTAAACTTGGCACGGAGACACTTGCTTGCGCTAAAAACTCCAACACCTGCTCTAATTCTTGCGTTGCGGGCGTTGCGCTCTGCCCAATAAGATTTGATGAGGCGGCAAAGAATATTATTGCGCCACAAGCGGCACAGATAAACGTTTTTTGGCAATAAATCGTCAAAAATTGCGGAATGAAGTTGCGCATATCGGCACAAGAACATATTTTGGTAGGAGAAATTTTGGTAACTGGTCAGGTATGTTATCAAAAACGTCCACGAATCAGTTTAAGCCAAAAGCTACAAAAACGAACCCATTTTCCCAATCACAATTCCATCACTATGCTTCGTTCACGTATTGGTGCGCTCTTGAGCGCTTTTTGCTTTATCGTTGCTTGCTGCATCATGCCCGCACTGGCACAGGAAATTCGCGCTACGGTCAACGTAGATTTTACGCCGGGTTTCGACATCAATGAGCAGGATAATTTTGCTTCGTTTCGTCAAGAATTGCAAACGTATTTGAACACGCAAACTTTCACCGGAAAAGAATGGAAAAACGAAGCGGACAAAGTTTTGTGGAAAGACGAACCTGTAACGCTGTCAGTTTCGCTGACGTTGCTCAACGGTACGCAGACCAGCTACTACAACGCAACCATGCTGGTTATCGCCAAACGGACGCTCTACGGTACGAAAAAGCAGTCCGTCACGGTACAGTTTTTGGACACGAAAGTCAAATTTCCCTATCAGCGCGGCGCTGCCTTTGCTTTTCAGCCGTTGCGGTTCGACGATTTGCTGAGTGTGATTGATTTTTACGCCCTACTCAGTATCGGCTTTGATGTAGATTCTTTCTACCCGCTCGGCGGAACGCCCTACTTCCAAAAAGCCCAGTCCATCTTGCAAATGGCGACGACGACACAAAGCCAGTTTGTGAAAATGAGCGATAATAACGGCTGGCGCGACGAAACAAACGAACCCGGGAAAGTTACGCGCACCAACATCATCAGCGAAATTTTGGACGCACGGTACAGCGAATTGCGTACCTTGACATCGGCATATTACCTGAATGGATTGGACTATCTGGGCGACAAACCCGATGAAGCCAAAAGTACGATTGACAACCTTTTGACGAAATTTGCCGATTTCAAAGATAAACTCCCAAATCGCAGCACACTCTTTCAGCTCTTTTTTGATGGAAAATTCCGCGAACTCGGCGAACTTTTTCGTGGCTACCCATCGGAAAAAGTATGGGACAAACTCAAGTACAATGACCCCGCACGGACGATTATCTACGAAGATATTCGCAAAGGAAAACGCTAGAGAAATACTAGGAAAATGCATATAATCGTCATTTCGATTGTTTGATGTATGAGGTTCTATGAGGCATTGCGAACATTTTGAGCAAAAATCTCTTCATACAATCATCCAAAAGCCAGCATCAATGCTTGCATTTGGAGGTTTATGCCGTTGTGCGCTGTTCCTCCTTTGCCTCATGCTACCGTTGGCGAATCTTTCGGCACAAACGCCCCGTGCCAAGCCGCCCGTACACTCGCCTCAGGCGGATAGTTTGGAACGGATATTGGCGGGAAACCTGAGTGATACGGCGCGGGTGAATATTCTCATTGAAATTGCCAGAGCGCTCTGGGCAACGAATCTTGAAGAATCCCGCAAATACGCCACCGAAGCGCTAACGGCAGCAAATCTGATTGATTACAAAAAAGGTCGGGCAAATGCACTAAACACTATCGGCGTGACCTATTATTATCAAGGCTGGTACGACATTGCTCTTAGCTATCATCGTCAAGCACTCGACCTTCGGAAAAGCCTGAACGATAGCGCTGGCATTGGTCATTCGACGAATAATATCGGGCTAATTTATTTAGGGCAGCGCAAAAACGACGAGGCGCGTTCGTATCTCACCGAAGCACTGCAAATCTACAAAACCTTGCGTCTCAAAGGCAGTACGGCTGTGGCGTACAACAATCTCGGCATTATTTTTCGTCGGCAAAAAAAACTAGACTCCGCCGCACAAATGCACGATGCAGCGCTGAAAGTGCTTGAAGGAACAAATAATCGTGCGGGTATCGCTCTCAGTTATAACAGTATGGGAACGGTGATGGAGGATATTGGCTCATACAACGATGCCTTGCGGTTCCAACAGGGCGCATTTGCGCTGTATCAAGAACTTCTGAACCACAAAGGCATGGTTAATGCGCTCTACGGGCAAGCAAGCGTACTGGCAAAAATGAAACGCCCTTCGGAAGCACTGACGCAGTTAAACCAAGCCATTGACCTTGCCTCAGTGATGAGTTCTCGCCCTGAATTGCGGGATTGTTACGAACTGCTCTCGCAAATCGAAGAATCCATCGGCAATATTCAAGGGGCGCTTTTTCACTTTAAGCGCTTCGAGGCGCTCAAAGACTCGCTTATTTCGGAAGAATCGGCGGCGCGGTCGGCGGAATTTAACGCCCAATACGACTCCGAGCGCAAGGTAAAACAAATCGAACTTTTGACGGCACAGCGCGAGGGGCAGAAAATACAGCGCAATCTCCTTCTGACGATTATTCTTGCAAGTATGATCGCCGTCGCGCTTGTGTATATGCGGTATCGCACCAAACGCAAGTCGGAAACAGCATTGCAGAATGCGAATCTGCAATTACGCGAAAAAAACGATCTCCTCTCGGAAGCCCGCCAAACCGCCGAAGCATTATTGCTCAACGTCCTGCCAAAGCCCATTGCAAGCCGTATGCAAGCTGGCGAGCATCGCATTGCGGAGCATTTTTCCGACGTGACGGTGCTTTTTGCGGATATTGTTGATTTCACGCAGCTTGCGGCAGATTTACCACCCGAAGAGCTTGTTGCTTTTTTGGATGCTATTTTTTCTGATTTTGATGCTCTGGCGGAGCGCCATAAGTTGGAGAAAATCAAAACCATCGGTGATGCCTACATGGCGGTCTGCGGTATTCCAGAGCCGAACGCCGACCATTGCTTGAACGTGGCGCTCTTTGCTCTCGACCTTATCCGCGTTATTCGCAAATACAGTATTCATGGGGAGTCTGCGCTTGTTTCGCCCTTGCAAGTGCGCGTGGGGATTCATACCGGAAGCGTGATTGCGGGTGTGATTGGAAAGAAAAAATTCAGCTATGATTTATGGGGCGATACCGTCAACATCGCATCACGCCTTGAGTCGCACGGTGTAGCCGGAGAGATTCATTGCTCGGAAGATGTTTATGAAATACTGAAAGAATCCTGTATTTTTGAAAAGCGTGGGGAAACAGCACTCAAAGGCAATATTACGCTCACAACGTATTTTCTTCGTGCGCTCAAGACTTCGTAACGCTCAAAACTTCGTAACGCTCAAGACCTCTCATTTTTATTCTACTTCTATGTCGCAAACCAGCACCAATACTGCACAACGATACTATTCCGCAGCAACGCTCTACACCGTCCTTCTGACAGCGTGTATTTTCCTTGTGACGCTCGTGAATATTGGTATTTCTACATGGCAGCAAAATGTTAGCATCCGCTCGACCACGCTCGACCAGGCGTATGCAGTCGGACTTTTGGTGGCATCCGGCAGCGCCAATGGTGTGGTTTTTAATCAACGCGAACTTTTAGAACGCGCTGCAACGGGAGTCGAGAGTTTATCGGGCTTTGAGTGGATTATTATTCGCAACAGCGCGGGCGACACGCTCTACACGAAAAATCTCTCCCTCGCACCAGAAACCTTTCGCAAAGGCGCAACAATTATGCCTCAAAACACGATTCGCACCGTCGAACAGGAAAATGGTACGATTATCGTTGCCGCACCCGTGCAAGGTCCTGTTGAAGCTGACCGCCGAGGCGAAGTTATTTTGGCGCTTAATACGACCGCCTTACAAAGCGCACTGAATCGTAGCCGCGTGGCAATGATTGCGAGTGGATTGGGCGCAGCAGTTGTTCTTGCCCTCTTGTGCCTTGTCACCGTGCGTTTGACGAGCAAGACGGCGCAGAAGCACGTGGAAGTAGCGAATCGAGTCACACAGGGCGATTTATCGCGGCGGGTCAGTGAGCGCTTTACGATGCTCACCCCCAAAGAAACAGTGGTTATCCGCCGGGCATTTAATCGAATGTTGGATAGCTTGGAGCAAGGGCAAGAAGAGATGCGCATCAAAAATGAGCGTCTTCAGGATGCAACCACAAAACTACTTCAACTCAATGCGCAACTTGATAATCACGCCAAAGAAGTCGAAGAAAAAAATCGGCAAATCGAAGCACAAAACAGCGAACTTCAAGAAATGAACGTAGAGAAAAATGAGTTTTTGGGAATCGTTGCTCACGATTTAAAAAATCCCATCAGTAGCTTTCAAGGGCTTGCGGCGGTCTTGGGTGAAAATGCCGATAATCCTGAGACCGTGCGGCAAATCAGTGATGTGATGATGCAAAGCGCCTCGAAAATGTTCGAGTTGGTGCGGAACTTGCTGGATGTGAATCAACTGGAACGCGGAGGACGCAAATACGATATGCAGCCCATCAATGCCGCATGGGTGCTTATGCCGGTAGTGGAGTCCTATATGCACAAAGCGGAAGAAAAAGGCATCACCATCCACTGCGATCCACCCGAACAGTCGCTTATTTGCTTTGCCGACAGCCTTGCGCTTTCGCAAGTGCTGGATAATTTGGTTTCCAATGCCGTGAAATATTCGCCACACGACAAAAATATTTGGGTGGAATTTCTCGAAACACCGCTAGCGGTGCGCATTGCAATACGCGACGAAGGACCCGGACTTTCCGACGATGACAAAGCAAAACTCTTCGGGAAGTTTGCTCGGCTTTCAGCGCAGCCTACAGGTGGCGAACACAGCACGGGCTTGGGACTGAGCATCGTCAAGAAAATGGTCGAAACAATGAACGGTCGCGTTTGGTGCGAATCGGAACTGGGCAAAGGAGCAACATTTTTCGTAGAGTTTTCTCGCACACCGCCTACACATTCGTAAAGGAGGCATTATGCACTTCGCCGACATTAAAAACGACATTGCCTTTCGTAAAATCTTTGGAAATGATACAAAAAAAGAAATCATCATTTCCTTCTTAAATGCCGTGTTGACGCGCTCCGGCAGCACAACCATCACGGATGTGGAAATTCTTGACCCCTACCAACTACCCCGCATCGTCGGCGAAAAAGCAACGATATTGGATGTTCGCGCCAAAGATCAAGCCGGAAACACCTATATCGTCGAAATGCAAGTTACCAACAGGCGCGGATTGGATAAACGCGTGGTTTACTACGGCGCAAAAACTTATGTTTCACAGTTGGATGCCAGCGAGGAATTTTACACCTTGAAGCCCGTCGTTCTAATTGGTATTTTGGACTTTGAATACCTCGACAGCCCTGATTATATCTCGCGTCACTTGATATTGGACGCAATAACAGGAGAACACAAATTGAAAGATTTGGAGTTCACCTTTATCGAATTACCAAAGTTTAACAAAAAGGAAGAGGAATTGACGACGTTAGTCGAGAAATGGGTGTATTTTCTGAAAAATGCACCGAATTTGACGGTAATTCCGGCGAGTGTTGACGACACGGGCTTGTACGCCGCCTACGAAGCAGCAGACCGCCATTTATGGACGAAGCGGGAATTGGAACGATACAGCTACGTGCGAATGCGCGAGGTGGACGAGACAGCACGGGATATGTTCGTGCGGGAACAGGGAATGCAACAGGGATTACAACAGGGATTACAGCAGGGATTTCATCAAGTTGTTCAAAATGCTATTGCCAAAGGTTACGATAATCAAACCATCGCCGATATTACGGGCTTGCCGATCAAAGAAATCCAGCAAATACGCGAGACAATTACCAAAGAACAACAAGCGTAACATCATGCAGACAGATTGTTATTTGACCATTTGCAGAAATTCCGCATACTCTTTGCGTCCTTTTGCCGTTAAATAAGGGAACACGAGTGAAACCGCTAAATCCGCATAGAATGGTGCTTTTGCCGACTCTTCCCCTACAAACAATATTTCTGCTTCCGACATCCAAAAATCACCGATAAGGTACGTGTGGAGAAGGAGTTTGTCGTATTGAGCATCGGGTATGGTTTTGAGCAAAACTCCTTGCTCACGCAACGCGCCAATAAATGCTTGAAACTGCTGTTTGCGCACCTCGAAAATAATGCGAAAATTCTCCCGTATTTCCGGAATCCTGCGCATGATATTGACGAAATCAATCATCAAAAATTTATACTCATACTGCAACCTAAAACTTGCCGTCATAGCGCCAAGCAGCATCTTCAGGCGGAACTCTTTTGGCTCAAAATGTCCCAACTCCGCACTCATACCTTCGACGACGCGCTGGTAGAGGGCAATAATAATGTCCTCTTTGCGAGGAAAATGGTAGCAAAGGTTACCATGACTAATACCGATTTTTTTAGCAATATGCCGCACGGTAATAGATTCTACGCCGTGTTCGTTAAAAAGCTCTCGTGCAGCAGCAAGAATTTTTGCTTGAGTAGTGAGACGAGAAGATGTTTGCTCTTGCACAGTGGGATAAACGGAAAAGTGATGATGCTTTTGAGATAGAGCAAAATATGATTTTTGAACATCACATCAAATTTTATCCGAGCATCTATCCTATTTCACCACATTCATCGTTGCCGATTCTGTGCCATTTTTGCTCCTTAGTACAACACGATATGTTCCGCTACTAATTCCCTTTAATACCGCACGAATACTATATTCTCCAGCTTCTTGCACTCCCGAAAAAAGACGTTGAACAAGCGTACCATTGCCGTTGACCAAGGATAATTCAACATCATCGGCTTTTGTCAAAACATAGACAATTTCCGCTTCGGCATTTGCCGGGTTCGGGCGTATTTCGACGAGACTTTGTGCGCTGGCAGTGCCAATAAGCCGCTTTCCACCTGCCCGCGAGACCTTCGTCGTAAATTTCCCATCTAATGGCTCTTCCACGATGACAGACTGCTCCCAAGGCAAACGCTCCGTGCCGCCGCCCCATTCCGCGCCAACAATGCGCAATGTCGTCGTATCTCGCAAGCCCGCTACGGCGCGGCAATTTAGCGTTGCTACCACCAAGCCTGTGCGCCTGTCCCATTGCGTTTGTACCTGCACTGTCGATTCCCTGCTGCTATTTGCGCTGCTGCGTAACTGCCGTGCGCCACTGACCAACGTAAGAACTTGCGGGTCAAACGCTACACGCACTCGCACGAGTGGTTGTGCGGCTCCTAAGAGCGCATCGGGGTTGCCTTCTGCTATAAACACTTCCAACGGAACATCGCTGCCGGGCGCAACGGTGTCGCGGCGGGGACGAATGCCTAACACGACAGACGGATTATTCGGGTTCACAAAGCGTACACTGGCGCGTATGCCAACACGCGCCGAATCCAGCGACATACCAACACGCCACGAAGCAGCTAAAACCGCATTCAAATCGGCTTCCTGCATCGAAAGGCAGCGCACCGTGACAAACGTTGTGTCTCCGGCTGGCAAAACACCATTGCCAAAAGAATCAAGCGTAAATGCGGATGCAGCAACTCGTGACGCGGGCGAACCATTCACTGGCACAATCCGCAAGCCCGTGAGCGTTAATTCTTCATTGCCAACATTGATAAGCCGCACTGCTTTGAGCGCCCTGCGCCCGACGCGCACTGCCTCAAATTCGACAGCATCCACACGCAAAGCGCTTGCTTTGCCGCGTAAAATATTATCAAACTGCACATTCCGCGCTTGTTGCTGCCCGTCTTTGTAGAAAACACGAACACTCGTAACGGCTTCACCCGCCGCACGCGGCGCAAAACGGACGTTCACAGGCAATTCCTCATTTGGCGCAAGGGCAATGTTTGTCAAACCAGTAATAACCGTGAATGCCGTTCCGCTCGGCGTTGTTGCCGAATCCAGGCGCACAGTACTTGAGCCAACATTAACAATCAAACCATCGCCTATGCTCGGCGTTCCAATGAGCGTTTGCCCAGCATCAACGGTGCTGAAACCGACATCAATGCCAAGCGGCACCACGCGGAACGAGCGCACTTCCGAAGCCTCGCCTTCGCTTCCGATCGCCAGCGCTCTGACGCGCCAGAAATACTCTCCACCTCGCTCCAATGCTTCATCATTGGCGTTCAGGCGATACGACGGCGCGGCACTTGCCGAAACAATACGCCGCACAACTCCTTGGCGCAGCAAAGCATCCCGCGCAAACAATACTTCGTATTGCTCTGCTCCTTGAACAGCGCTCCACACCAAGCGCGGACGCACGGCAATATTTTCCGCTCGTACTGGTGGAAAAAGAAGCATTGCCTGAGGCAAAACTGCTTCCGCACCCGTCACCACAACCCGCACCGCACGAGTGTTGATGCTGAGTTCCGGCAAACGGCTATTGCTTGCGCGGCAGACGTATTGACCGCTTTGGAAGGACTGAGCGCTTTCCAGCGTCAGCGTTGCCGCCGTTGCGTTTGGAAGCATAATATTTCCGCGAAGCCACTGGTACTGGGTGTTTTGACCACCGATGCCGGAAGAAAGAACAAAACGGCTGCTGGAGCGCAACACCGTGTCACCGCCGTTTCCGATGCTATCTTGCGGGGCATATCCAAACGACCGCGCACCAATATTTGTTTCTAAACTGCCAAATTCCAAACGGTTTCCGTTTAGATTCAGCGTGTCCATCCGCACAACAGCAATTATTGATGGTGCTTGAGAAAAAAGATTATTCTGTGCGTTCAAAACCCGTAGGCGCGTTGCCCGTCCAAGTACTTCGGGCAAGCGTCCCGTAAAGGCGTTGTTTTCCAGCGAAAGCGTTTTTAAGGCAGTTGTCGCTAAAGCAGGAAGTTGTCCCGTGAAACGATTATTGCCCAAGCGCAAGGTTTCAAGGGCATCCCAAGCGGTAATAGTTTGTGGCAAAGCCCCCGTCAGGCGGTTATTGCTGAGGTTCAAATATTGCAAACTCGTGATTCCGCCCCATGCCGCCGGAAGAGTGCCGGAAAATTCATTCGCACTAACATCCAGCAAACGCAGCGTTTGTGCGCTTTGCAGCCGCGCGGTGGTTTTTGCTGTTTTGCTGAATGGCTCACCAAATTCCGGTGGCAGATTGCCGCTCAAACGATTGTTGTTGACCCACAATTCCTCCAAACTCGGCATTGTACCGAGTTCCTTCGGCAGCCCGCCTGTGAAGCGGTTTTCCGACAAATTCAGCACACGCACTTTGCCCAGCGTTGCCAAACACGTCGGTATCGTCCCTTCCAGCGCATTGCGGCTCACGTCGAGGATGCGTAAGTTTGGATATCCGCAAATCACATCCGTCGGAATTGCCCCCGTGAGGCGGTTTCGGCTCAGATTTAGGTTTTCCAAGCGAGTAAACCGCGCTAATGCTGCCGGAATCGCCCCCGTCAAGCCGTTATTCGACAAATCCAACGAGCGTAGTTGTGTGAGTGTTCCAAGCGCCCGCACAAGCGCATCCAAATTCATGTTCAACGCTTTATCGTTGATGCGAATACCCGAAATACGATTGTCCGTTTGTTCAATAACCACATCATTGATTCCCAAGCCAATGAGCGCCAAAGCCCGCTCCAGTGCTTGCATATCGCCCGCAAGCGAGGACGTAAAGATAAACCCCGTTTGCGCACTTGTCGAGCCGAAGGATCCGACAAGCGTGATACTGCCCACAGAGATTGCCGTTACTTGCGTTCCAAGCGTAAGCGTCATTTGCGTCGGCGAGTTAATGATAAAACTTTCCACGGGAACATTGCCAACATAAGCATCCGTCACCCGCGTAAAGTTTGCGCCCGTGACGGTAATCACCGTTCCCGCACCACCGCTCATTGGGCTGAAACCCGCAATAAACGGTATTCCGCTTGCCAGCGCTGCATTGACGATTGCCGCCGAAGTCGTTGTGATGCCGCCCAAGGACGTAAAGGTGAGTGCGCCACCGACGGGCAACGCCCCGCCCGCACTTGCGTCTGCGGGAATTTTAACAAAAAGCACACCATTGACCAAACGAAAACTAGCGTTTGTTCCGGCGATGGACGATGCCGTGATAAGATCAAGATTTTCACCACTTACCCGTACTTCCTCGCCTACACCAACATCCAAGGGCGCAACGCCCGTAATGACTGGTGCACCAACCAAAGTAAACATCTCAGCCGCCACAGCGCGGTTCGCCACACCCAGAGCATCCACCGTTACAAGCGCCCGACTAAGCGAAGCATTGGTGCTGCGCAGCAAGCCTGTGGTCGGTATCAGCACCGTGATGGCGGCAGAGGAAGAAATAAGATAATTTGCTTTGGT
>JAAFHM010000606.1 GCA_013298375.1 Ignavibacteria bacterium
GTCGTTTGAGAAGCAGCCGTTTGAGCCAGTTCCCGTGCGGCTTTGAGGGCAGTTGCGTCGGCCGTAACGGCGGCTTTTTGAACAGCTTCTTTTGCTTTCAAAACTGCATCATCGCTTTGAGCAATGGCAAATATGCTTGTAAGCAGCATCAATGCTAGGGTTGTGAGAATAGTACGCATCGGTAAAAACTCCGAAAAGTGAGAAAAAATGTGTAGATTTGTAAAACAAAACATTTCAACTATTTGAACTTTGAGCTATGGAAACACTTGATGATATTCGAGCAATTTTGCGCGATATTGCGATTGCTCAACGCGAAGCAGACGCAAAAGCAGAGTTAAAACGCCAGCAACACGAGGAAGAAATGAAGGCAATGCGCGAAAAAACCGAAGCAATGCGCCAAGAAACCGAAGCAATGCGCCAAGAAACCGAAGCAATGCGCCAAGAGAACGAACAACGGCGCAAAGAAGCCGAAAAGCGAGAGAAAGCTCTTGACAAAAAAATTGCGGCGGTTTCAGAGCAAATCGGCGGTATCGGCAATAAATTCGGGCATTACACCGAAGCCCTGATTTTGCCTTCGATGGACAGAATGCTGCATGAACGATTTGGTGTTCAGTTGGAGCATATTTCCACGCGCGTCCGTCGGCGACTGGGTGAGAGAATGATTGAATTGGATGATTTTGGCTATCGCAATGGCGACGTAAATGCCGCATATGTGGTCGAAGTGAAAGACATTGTGAAAGAACGCCACGTTGAGCAGATGCTCAGAATTCTTGCGGATTTTCCCGACTTTTTTCCCGAACACGCCGAAAAACATCTCTACGGCATCATTGCGGGAATCGGCGCATCCGACGATGTAAAGCGCATGATTGCAAATGCGGGATTGTACTATGCTGATATTACCGATAACATTTTTACGCTCGTTTCGCCGCATGATTTTGTCGGGAAAGACTTTCGGAAAACGAGCTTGCAAAGCGCGTAAAATCTCATTGTGCAAAACATTCACCATTATCATTATGAGCTACAACCAAGATATTACTACCTTCCTCAAAACACAGCTTCAAGCCACATTTGGTGCGCGTTTGAAGCAGGTAATTTTGTTCGGTTCTCGTGCGCGGGGCGATGCGGACGAGGATTCGGATTATGATGTGCTGGTCTTGCTGGAACAGCGCATGAATACTGATGATGAAGCACTTGCTGAAATTTGGGTTTCTGCATTAATTGACTTTAATGTGGTTATTGGGTTTTTCCCAACAACAGAAACAATATTTAGCTCAATGCCCTTTGAACCAGTGTTTGTTAATGTTCGCCGTGACGGAGTTGTATTCTAATCTTGTCGTCTTTGATTTTCAGCCGCATAAAACCTATCTTCCAGAACCGTCCTTTCACAATCTCACCGTCGCCGTTGCGCCAATAAACACAAACTGCCTGTTCAAACTCACATTCGGTTCGCGCCGAGAGTAATCCTCCGAATACGTGTACCCAAGCACGTTTGCGCGTCCGGTGGCATTGGAAAGTGAGGCGAAAATGACCATAAACGCTTTGTCGTTCAAGGGGAGAAAGTAAGAAACATCGGCATCGAAGCGCATTTGGTCGGGAAGCCGCTCTGTGCCTACACTTCCGTCTATTGGCTCGAACCACGTGTATTTCCCTTCTACAAAGCGCACTCCGCCCACAATCGGCGTGGTTGCTCGTCCCGTCGAATACCGCGCTGTTGTGCCGACGCTCAAACCTTCCCAAACGCGAACTTTGGCGACAAGCACGATATTGTGCCGAATATCAAACGGCGTTGCGCCTTCCTCGTAAGTAATTCCCTGCTCCGTGCGTCGTGATTGCAAGCGGTTTGTCTCTAAAAACGAGTAGGAAAGCCATCCGTTGAAATCGGTTTTGAGATACTCACCATATTTTGCAAAAAAGTCCAAACCACGTGCATAGCCGTAACCAAGATTTTGCGGAATGCCGCTCGTTGTCGGTAAAATCAGGTTTGCGTAGGTTTTTTGGTATGCTTCGGCGCGAATTTGTGCGTCGCCTTCGGTGTATTCTGCGCCCAAAATGTAGTGCGTTGCTTGCTGTGCTTTCAAATTCGGATTACCTTCCAGAGCCGTGTTTAACTGTTCAGGGCGACCAAATTGGTGAAAAATTCCCCATGCGGCGCGAAGATTAAAACTCGGCGCAAACACGTATTTGAGCGACACACGCGGGTCAAACACAAGGTTTTGTGCGAGTGTTTGATAATCGCTGCGAATGCCGATGCCCGCCAAAAGATTCCGCGTAAGTTTCATTTCCGTTTCTACATAGCCGCCAAGCCGCACTGCGCCTCCTTTGGAGGAATACCGCTCTTCTGCGCTACCTTGGTTGCGAATAATTTTTGTTCCCGCCAATTCGTCATACTCTGCTTCCACACCTGTCAGAATACGCAGCCAATCAGTAAAATCTTTTTCTGCGTCCGTGCGAGTTTTAAGGTTAATCTGCTCGGTGAATGTCTCAAAATCTATCTCCGAGCGGCTATTGCGAATGAAGTTTGCCGAAAGGCTTGATTTGATGACCCAATCCTGCCAAACGTCGGTGAGCTGGATGTTGTGAATAGTGTTGATTTGTGAGGTTTGGAACAGATTTCTTTCTGCACCCAAGCCATAGAAAGTTGATAAACCATTGCTTGAGCCATAGTTAAAAACCTTGATTTTGCCTGTTTGCGAATACTTCCAGACAAGACTAATGTTTGCATCAATCGAAGTTGGCGGTTCGTTAAATTGCGCCCGTAAGCCATTTAAACGAAAGAGGAGGTCGGTGTTGGAATAATTCCCCGAAGCCCGAATACCAAGCGTTCCCGGAATCAGTTCCGATGCGCCTCCCAGCGAAATCCCTCCGGTGGAAAGTGTCGCGTTAAACTGCTGCCCCGTCGGCATTCCCAGCCCTTCCAGCGCGACCACGCCCGAAAGCGCATTGCCGTAGCGGGCAGGCATACCGCCGCTTGAGAAGAAGGTGCCGCTCACAAAAAAGGGTGGAATAAACCCAAACGTGCCGCCATTCGGGGCTTGTGC
>JAAFHM010000109.1 GCA_013298375.1 Ignavibacteria bacterium
TGCAGTTATTTGTTTTGCAACGTCCAATTATGGCGGCACTTTTGTTCATTCTGGGCGGCTTTGGGGTAGCAGCGCTCTATTTCATACGCTATCGCGGACGTGTGGGTATTGCGGGAAATATCGTCGCTGGCGCAGCGACGATTTGCCTTATTCTGATGTCATTTCTAAGCGGCGGCGGCGATGCCTCTATTCTCGTGTGGCTGACGTTGCCTGTGCCGTTTGCGTTCATGATTAGCAGCAAACGTGCAGCACTCCTTTGGCTCGGCGTAATAGTGGCATATATGCTGGTTTTGATGGTCCTTCAGATTATTGGCTATCAAGTGCCAACATCCCAAGCAACCTGGTTTAAGCCCTATATGCAGCTTATTTCCTTGGGTGGCGGGGTGACGGTGTTGTTCTTTGTGATTAAGGTTTTTGAAGACACGAAAAGTTCTGCCCTGCAAGCCGCTCAGGAGGCGCGATCTGCCATCGAAGCCTCTGCAAAGCGTATGGAAACACTCATTGCCGACCTCGACGCACAAAAGCGTATTGCTGAAGATTCTTCCAAACGCATTGACGAACAGCGCACGTACCTTGCAAACAGCATAGATGCTATCTTAGCAGAAATGCGGCGCGTGGCGGAGGGGGATTTAACCGTTGCCATAAAAACCACCGATTTGGGTGCTATCGGGCAGCTTGCCGCGCAAATCAATGAAGCTCTCGGCAATATCCATGCGACCGTTGAAAATGTGTATGAGTCGGTAACGGTAACGAGCGAAGTCAGTACGGAAATTGGCACCAGCACCGAGCGCGTGATGACTGCTATGCAGCATCAAGCCACACAAACGCAGCAAATTTCTTCTGCAATTGAGGAAATGGCGCGGACGATTGAGGAAAACACACAAAGTTCTTCACGTGCCGCTCATGAAGCCGCCGAAGCCAGTGATGAAGCGCGTCGTGGCGGGGAGATTGTGCAGGAAACCATCTCTGGTATGAATACGATTGCAGCATCGGTGATTGCATCGGCACAGATTATCGAAACGCTTGGCACATCCAGCGAACAGATTGGAGAAATTGCGCAAACGATTGAAGAAATCGCTGACCAAACAAATCTTTTAGCACTCAACGCAGCCATCGAAGCGGCACGTGCAGGCGAGGCAGGGCGGGGCTTTGCCGTTGTTGCCGATGAAGTACGGAAACTTGCCGAGCGGACGCAGAAAGCAACAAAGGAAATTGCTGTCATGCTAAAGAAAATTCAAGGCGATACTGCCTCGGCGGTTGAATCCATGCACGCCGGACGCGACCGCGCTGAACAGGGAAAAGCCTCTGCTGCCCGCGCTGCATCTGCTTTGCAGACGATTATTGACCAAACTAACCATGTTGCGGATTTAATTTCCCACGTCGCCGCCGCCAGCGAACAGCAAGCCGCCACAAGCAACCACGTGGCACAGAGCATGGATACTATCAGCCAAGCGACGAATGAAACAGTTATCGGCATGAAAAATATCGCACAAAATTCCGCCAATCTTGGCTATGCAACACAAATGCTCCAACAGTCCGTTGGGCGATTCACGATTCATGCGGGAGCGGTGCCGCAAAAAGCACTGAGATAGGCACAAATAAGCGGTGAGGTTCTCTTACACCGCATTACCGCGCACAAAATTCTTTCACGGAAAGGCGCTCTGGCGGATGCTCTAAAAGCTGAAATATTGCATTTTGGAAGCGCTCAAGCTGCGGAGCATCAATAGCCGGAGCCGTACCAATAACGTTGTAGAAAAGTTTTCCATCCAAAAACCTCAACCAAGAAATGAGTGCGGAACCGACAACGCTTGCGCCATTCAGCCCCCAAAGCCCTGTGAGCCTCAGTGAGTCATATTCGCCTTTATAGGGAAATTTTCCGACATTGCTCACCGCTAGTAGCGACCCTGTACCGCCTGTCTCCAAGCGGTTTATGCCTCGTTCTTCGAGAAATTCAAAGTAATCAGGAACAGGTTCAGCCAGCAAATGCACCAGCCCCGTAATTCCCCAACGAAGCAAACGATTGGTTTCTTTTTTGAAACGCACTGCCAGCGCCCAAAAATCGGTGTCTGGCGCAACTTTCCCGCCCATCGGTGCAAAGCCCGTGTAATAGCCGACGTTGGTATCGCCGACAGCAGGTTTGACTTTTGAACGCAAGTCCACATCAAGATCCATAACCATTTCTGCCGGGGGAGCGCCTTTTGCTTCATAAATGAGTTTC
This sequence comes from Ignavibacteria bacterium, assembly GCA_013298375.1. Classification (GTDB taxonomy): domain Bacteria; phylum Bacteroidota; class Ignavibacteria; order Kapaibacteriales; family UBA4661; genus PH2015. The sequence goes on from JAAFHM010000109.1 coordinate 2,219, forward strand.
GCTGCCGAAAACCACGTTGCTGCCAAGAGTGCCGCACCGACGGTGATATTACGCTCTTTACAAGCTGCTGAAAGGCGCTTCCAGCCTTCTTCTGTTCCTTCGCGAAATTCGGCAAGTGTGGCAATATCGCTATCGCTTCGTGCAGGTGCTTTGGGCGGCAGTGGTGGGTTTTGGTGGTATTTCTTGATGTCCGCAATCCACACTTTTCTCAAAAGCGGTGCTAGTGCTTTGAAATACCACGGATAGCGCTGTAGGGTTATAGCAGCAGGGGTGATAGGCAATTCCGACCACGAAGGTGTCTTTCCTTGAACCTCCGCTCCCCAAGCCGTCATCAGATCTTCCAAGAGTCTGAGCAAACAACGCCCATCCACCAAAGCGTGAGGCGCGGCAATAATGACGTGATGTTGTACTGTGCCTCTGACCAACACAAAGCGGCACACAGGCTCACCATTCAGCCTGAAAGGGCGTGCAGTTTGGGCAATGGCTTCGTTTTGCCACAAAGAAGGCTCAGATTCACTCGCAATGAGTTCCGTTACGTCTGCCAGTGCAGTATTGGCAGGAAGATAGACAAAATGCTTCGGAGGCGTGCCTTCGGCATAGAGGCGAAGTGTGGGATGGCGCTTGACGACTGCTTGAGCAGCTCTTGTGAAGGCATGAAAATCGGCTGCACCTTGCACACGCCCGATAATTAAATCTGCTCCCATTGTTGCGCCGACACGCAGCAATATGCGTTCAAGCCCGCTAATAGCTCGTTTGTTCATGGTCTATCCCTCTCCAAATACGAAAATGATGGTGATGTACACGGATTTTATGGTTTCTAGAAAGCGCTATCTCTTGTGGCGCTATACTGAAAAACGGGTGAAAACTGCATACGCGGCACCCGCTTGGGCGGCAGCGTATTCGCTTTCTTCAGCCGCCGGACGGGAAGAGTTTTTCAACCTTTTTCAGTATATCTCGCTTTTATGCGGGTGATACTCCTTCTGGCAACGCCTGTTCTTGTGCAATATTGTTGCGCAAAATACCGAAATGTTCGTGAAAAAAAAGTGTTTGCAATAATCCTTTGGGATCGTATTGTGATTTTAACCGAAGCAAATGGTCTAATTCCGCAGCATACATCGTGTGCAGAAGTTCTTTTGAGCAAAAGATATTTTTTGTCGGGTGGATTTTTCCTTGAAAATAACGGTGGCACACGAGGCTAAAATCTTCAAAAAGTTTTTGAATGAGTTCTTGTGAAATAATTGCCTTGCCTTCGATGGCAATGGAAAACATATACGCAGACTGGTTTGGATTCAGGTTGAACGCATTTTTATCACCTTTGGGCAAAAAGCCAACGTCCACCATTGCAGGAATAACGCCTTCTCTGTCCAAAGCCGCAAGACAATAATCAGCAAAAGCCGTGACGTTGCTCGCCGATTCTTCTTCTTCGTCGAAGCAGGGAATGATAAAACTTTGCTGAAGAATGTTTGTATTTATGCCGAGTCTATCGGCAATTTTTTTGCTTTTGCGGTCAGCATCCATAAACAGCAGCATATCTTCCGGGTTATCGACGGCAATATCCTGTTTGTTTGGCTCGCGGTCGGCTTTGTGACGTGCTGCGTTCCACATGATGGACACAAGTTGAGGCAAAACACGCAACAGCACACCGCCTGCAATACGCATAAAACCTGAGCGTTGATGCATGAGCGTTGCCTTGCGCTCGGAGGTATTTTCCCAACGATATTTGGTGATGAGAGTGCGGTATTCGCCTTGATGTTTGTAGATAACAAGCCCTGCTCCGATCATAGCGCTGTTTTCATAGCCGGGTAATTGCTTTTCGGGCTTCACATAGTCCAGACAGGAAAAACCATCTTCAAAGCAGCCAACAGTGCGAATTGCAGGAGATTCACCAACACAATGTACTTCAAATTCCACTTCGCAAACTATCGCCACAATTCCCAAACCGCCCAACACACCGTAGAACAAATCCGAGTTTGTTGTCGGATCGCAATGGAGTATTGCGCCTTCGGTGGTCAGCACCTTCAAAGAGCGTACCCATCTGCTTTCGCGTCCGAAACCGGGAGTAAAACGTGTATAAGAGTCGCAAGAAATAGAGCCGCCGACGGTGATTTCTCCTGCGGTCGGATTGATATACGTGCCATATCCCAAAGGAAGTATTGTCGAGAGAATACTTCCCCACGTCGCACCGCTTCCAACCGTGATGCGGTTTTGCTCCAGATTGAGGTGAATATGATTGATGCGTTTGGTGCTGATAATCATTTCGGGATTCAGACACTGGCTATCGAACGAGAGGCACGAACCAGACATCGAAAATGTGCGACTGTTTTCATTGCAATAGCGCACGATTGCTTGTAATTTCTCTATGCTTGCAGGCTCGTAGTATTTTGCTTGAACTGTCTCGTAGCCGCTATAGCTTGCGAATGTCTTGGTGTTAGTATTGGCGCTCGCCGAAAAAGTATTGCGTACCATGATGGGGATCTCCCTCGAATGAAAAATATGACGATGATGTTTACCGATAGTGCAAATAATAGGTTTCGCTCTTTATATCGTTCAGCGCTTATACCTCACTATTCACAGCTCAATGAGTTAGTGCTGGACTTACCGAGAGCAAAATTGTCATAAATCCATTTGCTAAACATGAGCCTTGTCGTCATATTTTCCTATACCAAAACGTCATACTGCTCTCTACCAAAACGTCATGGTGTTCTTTGTTGATGATTCGAGAAAATAATATAATCTCTTGAAAAATAACGCTCAAATGTGCGAATTTTGCATAAATACCCGCCAATACAAGACGAGAACCATCATCTGTGACTCCCATCATTATCGAAGCACCTGAAGCGTTTGCTGCTCAGAAAAACTCGGTGTTTGTAATCGTAAGAGAAATAGCCCGTTCCCCAATGCCCAATTGCTCATATCCAATGACTTGTTATATTCCCCCGCAGACAAGATTCCATCAAGGATGGTAGCGATTTCCTGCCCCAAAGCATTGAACACTTTCAGCGAAATATATTCGGAGCGTTCAAGCGAAAAGCGCACCGTTGCCAGGTTTTGTACGGGATTAGGGAAAATGCTAAGATTGTTCGTCGCATTTTGGGCGAAGATACTTGTCACGCCCGTCAGTACTGCCTTGCGTTGTGTGTAATACAGCGTCGTTACATCATTTTGCTTGATAAAATAATGCGCTCTTGGAATGCCGTCCTCGCCAATTTTGAAATTGTGCAAACCGACTTCATCCGTCCCTGCATCGGTCAGAAACTCAGATTTGGAGACGGTTTCGCCACGATTGGAAATATATAAACACATAATATCCGCTCCCTTGCCGTCACCTGATGGCATTGTTCCACCCATGTTCTGAGCCAAATCACGCTCGTCTTTCCAGAAAAACCACACGCGGTCGTTCACAAAATCGTATGCTTCTTTCGTCAAATGAGAGCGAATATTTGTTTCCGAAATTTGCTTAAAACCCTGTGGCAGCCACGTGTTTCCGCCATCATTTGAGTAGCCGTACATCACACGCGCATTGAAGGTGTTTCCGGCAGGATAGACGTGAAAAGAAATGTACATCCTACCATCTTTGCCGATAACCAAATTCGGGTCGCTTTCGTAATCCGTATTGCCGATAAGTACACGTGGCTCAGACCACGTTTTGCCGCCGTTAGCCGAGTTTGCAATCTGCACATCCCAATTCTGTGTCGTACCCGTGCCGCGCCCTGCACTATCGCGCCACGCAACAGCAAGGTTATCGCCCGTCACACCGCTATAATCCACAATAGGAAACGCAGAATGTTTGCCGTCGTCTTTGCTAATCATCACCTGTGGCGACCATGCCAGACCGCCGTTTTCCGAGCGAGCATACATCACTTCCGATGTTTGCGGTGTACCATTTTCGCCATCCATCCAGAAGGCATGAACACGCCCTTTGCGGTCGGTGGTTATGTTGCAGAAGCCCGCTTTTTGCTTGATGTTTTGCGAAAGCCGCACCGTGTCCGACCAGCGCTGCGTAGCGGCATCCCACCGTGCGTAGAAAATTCCCACAGGCGATCGTGCGCCCCAAATCGCGTGGATATTGCCTTGTGCATCGGCATCCACCGCAACCGAACCGAAGCCCACCGTGCGTGTGGGGGGCGTAAATATTGTTGGCGCAGGAGCAGTCCATGTTTTGCCGTTGTCGCGTGTACCAACGTAGTATGGTGTCCGACGTGTGCCGCTTGATTCGGTGTAAAAAATCAACGTTGTTCCGTCTTTTTGAACAACCATATTATTCGCCACCGCACCGTCTGCCGAGACCATCACCGCAGATTTTGTGACCGCAAGTTGTGCTGACCAATTAGGATCTATGCCGTGTTGGGCATAACTGATGGCAAATGAGACAGAAATGAGCAGCAGAATCATCACTGCAAATGATATGGCAAAAGCGAGATTTTGTGAGCGTTTCATGGCGGTATCTCCTGAGAGTAAGTGTGAATATTCCGTACTGACCTGTTGTTATAGTCTTACTATGAATAACCACACAAACCCACTACCGTTACATACCAAAACGTCAGTATTGTCTCTACCAAAATGTCATAGTGCGTGATGTTATCGTATCAGATGAAGAGGGATGGTGCTGAGTGTTGAATGCTGAGTTTTACATTGCACAAAAAATGTTCCATTCGCTAATGACCAATGACCAATATCCAATGACCGAGTATAGTCCCCCGCAGACAAGGTTTCATCAAGAATTGTGGCGATTTTTTGCCCCAGTACATTGAATACTTTCAGCGAAATATGTTCAGATTGAGATAGTGTAAAATTGACAGTAACAACGTCTTGTGCGGGGTTTGGCAAAATACTGAGGAGAGGTTGCTCGTGAGATTCCTGCTGAACTGCTGTTGTCAGAACGCACGCGCTTGGCGAAGGATTGAGTTCCACTGGTGCGCCCGGCGTGAGTGTCCGTCCCGTGAATGCGGCATAATTCGTTGAATAGCGCACACAGCGAAATACATTCTGCCCCATAACCGCGCTTCCCTGCGCTGTCGGACCGCTTGTGCCAACGGGATTGCGATATTGCCAAACAGTCGTTCCTGCGGGTGTTACCTCGAAAAAATTGCCCTTTGTTCCTTCGCAAATAAGCGTGTTTCCATTCGGCAGACGCTGTGCGCCGGAAATTTTACCCGCGTTAAAACTCATGGCGGGATTGGCTTTGTACGTCCAGACAGTGCCTGTCGGCGCGAAAGACGCGGTATTGCTTGCGGGTACGGTATATGCACCATTCGCAGAAATAGGCGTTTGAATCTCCTCAATCGTCGAATACGTGCCGTCGGGTCGCTCGTCGCCATTGTTGAACACCAAAATATTTCCTGTTCCCGGCAAACCTTTGGCTATCCATTGCGGATTGTGCTGCCCGTAGAGTTTGCGGTCTGATGCTGCACCCCGCTTGTATGCTTGCGGGTTACCCCAACGCCAGAGGAAATCACCGCCTTTGCCTTGCCGCCCACCCCGTGTTGATGCGGCTTCTGCGGTGGTAGTGCTGTGGTCAATGATGTAGATTTCGCTGAGTTCACGCGAAGAAACGATGATTTGGTCAAGTTCGGCATTGTAGGCAAGTCCGTTGAAATGTATCCAATCGCTAACCACATTTGTTTTGTTGGTAAAATTCACATCCAACCGTTCTGGTCGCTCGGAAACCGCACCGTAATTGGCTTTCGTGGCATCGTTGTCTTGCACGAGATGATCCCAAAGTTTCCATTCCCACACCACATCGGCAGAGTCTTTCCCAACGGGGCGCAATTCGACAATTTTATCCGACCACAAGCCTGCCATTGGATAGAGCGAGGTTTTACGCCCTGCGGCGATAGCTTCATCACGAGTTTTCGTGTCCCACGACAGCAGAAGGACGTTGCCATTCGGGAGAACAATTGCGTCATGATGCTGATAAAACGTGGTGCCATTCCAGTTGTAACCCCAGAGCAGATTGCCATTCCACTCGTAGCGTTCAAGCCGTCCGCCCGCGCCGCCGGTGTTACTGAAGGTGCGATTGGTCGTCAGTTTTGCCGTCCGAAAAAGCGAGCCATCTTCCAGCAAATAGGCGCTTTGTCCGGGAACGTATTGACTTTGCCATGTTTTGACCGCACGCCCGCAGTTGTCAATGAGATACGTTGTTGTGAAGTCCGGTGCAAAGAGTGTGTAGCCATTGAAGGACTGCGGCGTGTTCAGAACGATCCCGATTTGCGGTGTTTGTTGCGCGAAGCAGATGCTGCTCAATGCCAGCAAAAATACAAACACCCGTAAAAAGAGCGTTTTCATCGTATCACCTATGCGGGAATGGTATTGGGTATTGAAGTTGAGTTTTGAGTTAAACGGGAAAGGCGCGTCCCCAGAGCTAGCGCAATCGCCCGTCACGGTTGCCAGACAAAGGGGTGTTCGGTGACGGAGTATTTTCCATAACGGAGTGTTGTCAAAAACTTTTCGCGTGCCGAAGGCTGTTCCGGTGCGGCTTTTGCAGGAGGGAGATAGGCAATAATATCGACCCGCGCCAGCGATTCATTTCTTGCCCCAAGCGCTTTCGCAAAGCCAATGAGCCTCTTTTCCTGTGGAGTAAATTCATCCTCGGCGATACGCCCGATAATGAAAAGTTTCGTCGGAAGGATATTGCTCGTAATAACGCCCGCCACGTGCGAAAGCAGAAGCGATTGTCGCTTCAAGTTCTCCGGCTCGGCGCTCACCAGTGCTTGCAGAAAGAGATTTTGAAAGTCTTTGAGCGATGTACAGCGTTTGTATATTGCCGTTCCGCTCACCAGCATCTCGGTCATGCTCGAATCAGCGCCGATTTCGCGGCTCACATCCTCCACGATACGCCGTGCCGTGAGCGTATCGACAGGCGCGAGAATAGAGGTAAACACAAGCCTCGTTGCAGGAACAGTGCGCTTTGCCACCGGAGCGCTTTTTTTCGGCACTTGACGGTAGAGTGCAATCAAAATCAATCCCGTAATGCCCAAAAGACCAATTAAACCATAAACAATAAGCCAGTTGCGCGGCTTTGGCGGTGGCATCATATCGGGGGCTTGGTACTCGGTTTCGAGTTCGGCTTGGTCGAGGTTCTGAGGGTTCATTTGAAGTGAGGTTAATATTTGACAAAGTAGTGAAAACTGTGACGCTTTTGATGACGAATTTCGAGTATGTATGCGCCTTTCGCTAAGTGTTGACAGGGCATATAGCGATAGGGGGTTGAGCATTAGCAAAAAATAGGTTTTGAATTTAAGGAGGCATTTTCCAACAACATCCAAATGAGAGTCACGCAAATATACAAAAGAGTCCGCAAAAAGGCGGCTTCTACGCAGGATTTTCCCCACAAATTGTACGAAGAATGATGATTTTTCCCTATTTTAGACCATAACCTGATTCAACACCTTCACGAACACACCAATCACGCATCAATTATGGATTTTAACTGGCATCAATTCGTTCAAAACTACGGGCTTTGGGGGTTGGGCGGGGCATCGTTCATTTCGGCAACACTTATTCCTCTCAGTTCGGAAGCTATTTTGATAGCAGGTATCGCCGTGGGCTTGCCTTTTGCACCTGCCTTTATCGTTTGTGCGGTTGCAAATTGCCTCGCTTGTGCGCTTAATTATAGCTTAGGCGCTGCTTTGCGACCACATATGCTACCACGATTATCTGCCAGCCGAAGCGGGCGCAGGGCGCTGTCGTGGATGGAGCGCTGGGGGGTCTGGAGCCTGCTGGCTTCATGGCTTCCCTTTATCGGCGACCCGCTCACGGTAGTCGCCGGGACAGCTCGTATTCGTTTATTGTGGTTTATCCTGATTGTTTTTGGGCTACGCATTGTCCGCTACGGCGTAGCGGTCTATGGTGCGCAATTGGCGCATATTCTGTAAACGGACGATGTTGCTTTTGGTTACACCCCTCTCACCCGCGCTCTTGAAGAAATATCACCACGATTGCCAGTATAATCGCCAGAATCAAGACCCCTCGCCGCAGCAACATGAGCGACGAACTGTATGATGGCGTAAGCCCCTTTTTGAGCGCCCGTGTGCCATTGATGATGATTCCAATCCCTGCCATCAAGAATGCCGTCGCACCAATCGTGTCCGAGCGCCGCACAAAAAGCGCACCGAGTACCAAAAACAAGATCCCCAGCACGATATAAAGCCGATGTTCGTTCATAGCAGAAAAAAATATGAGGTGAATATTCACCGCAAGTTTACAAAATCCTGCGGCGAACACCAAACTCAATTGAGCGAAAAAATCCTCGAAAGAGTGTGTTAAATTCCTTGCATCTATGCGGATTTCGCGGTATATTTTCTCTCATATGATTCGCACTAGTTATTTCTCAAACTATTTTTTTCATTCATTCCAAAGGTATCGCAGATGAAACGATTGTTTCTTGGTTTCGTTTTGGCGGTGTTTGTGCTGGCAAGCGTTACGGCGTTTGCCCAGAAGACCGTTTCCGGTCGTATCACCTCCGCCGACGACGGCGCACCCTTACGCGGGGCGCGAGTAGTCGTCAAAGGCACAAAAGTAGGAGCATTTTCGGATGCTCGTGGTCAGTATAAAATTGTTTTGCCCGAAGGCTCGACAACACTGGTGTTCAACTCTGTCGGCTATCTGGCACGCGAAATCGCCATCGATGACCGCGCAACGATTGATGTCCGCCTTGAACTTGATGCGAAAGCGCTTGATGATGTCGTCGTTACGGCATTCGGCGTGAAGCAGGAGAAAAAGTCGCTTGGCTACTCGGTGCAGGAAATTGGTTCACGCGAAATCATGCAAGCGAATCAACCAAATATTGTCGCGGGCTTGCAAGGGCGCTTGGCGGGCGTAACGATTACAGGTTCGGGCGGTGCAGTCGGCGGCGGTTCTCAAATACTTATTCGCGGTATTTCATCGCTTTCGCCCGGCGGCGACAATCAGCCGTTATTCGTCGTGGATGGTATTCCCATTAGCAATGCAACACAGTCCGGTAACGTACAGCCCTCAGCAGGGAGCAACGCTTCATCTGCACAAAGCGCAGAGCAATTCGCTTTCTCCAACCGCGCTGCCGACATCAATCCCGACGATATTGAATCTATCAACGTTTTGAAGGGGCCTGCCGCAACCGCTCTCTACGGCTTGCGTGCAGCAAATGGTGTAATAATCATCACCACCAAAAAAGGTGTAAGCGGCAAAACACTCGTCACCTTCAGCTCGAATGTAACCATTGATGAGGTAGGCAAAACGCCTACGGTGCAAACACGCTGGGGACAAGGATCCGGCGCGGACACGGTAGATCGCCGTACAAACTTCCAAAGCTACGGTTTGCCGCGATCCATGACCAACGATGCGTATTTCGACAACTTCCGCAATTTCTTCAAAGTCGGTACACGCTTCGACCAAAACTTGACGGTTTCAGGCGGCACAAACACCTCAAAATTCTTTATGTCGCTTGGGCGCATGGATCAGACGGGTATTGTTCCCGGAACCGATTTTGCGAAAACAAACGTCAGTTTGCGCGGTTCGACAGATTTTGATGACAAATTCACCGTTGGCGGCTCTATCAACTACGTCAATTCCGGCGGTACCCGCCCGAATAATGGCGACCGTTCTATATTTAGCGCAATGAACTTTTGGTTGCCGTCTTACGACATCAACGATATTGCCATTGCAGCACCGCCCGTCGGGCAGCGT
>JAAFHM010000620.1 GCA_013298375.1 Ignavibacteria bacterium
TGCGTATCCGGCGGCGTGGGCGGCGGCTTTGAAGGATTTTGGCATAAGGCGAATCTTGGACAAACGGCGTACTTCCTCAATGTCCACCGAATGCCAGCCTGATGCGGTCATTTTTGTAAACAGTGGTTTGGGCAAAAGATGCGTGTAGGGAAATTTGCCCAAAGTGTTGCGCAGCAAGTGTTGATGCCCACCAAAGGGCGAATTATAGGGCGGAAATTCCACAAAAAGAAAGCCACCCGGCTTCAAAAGCCGTTGAATATTTGCCAACGCGAGCCGCGTGTCGTCCAGATGCTCAATCACATCGCGCAAGATAACAAGGTCAAAAGCCTTATTCCATGTGGGTTGCAGGTCGTCGAAAAGAACATTATGTGTCGAAAGGGTGAGCGGGATATTCAAATTTTCTGCGATGACCATACCAGCATCCAAGCGGGCTTTCTCAATATCTGTTCCCAAGACATTCCTTGCGCCAGCTTCAGCGAAAGCCATGAGTACGCCAGCTTCAGCGCATCCAATTTCTGCCACGCGGCTACCGGACTTGAACACACCTTGCCTTGTAAGATACGGCACCAGCACTTCCTTGGCAAGCCGATACTGATAGCCCCAATAGTGCTTCACGCTACCAGCGACAATATCGGAAGCCATAATGCGCTCGTAAGGGTTGGTTTGAAGAGGAGTAGGGGCAGTATTCACAAAACAAATAAATTAGTGCAAGAGTACAGCGGGGCTAACAAGTCTTAAAAGCACTTCAAATCTCAAGCTCTCGGAAAAATTAATAACTATCCCTCTTTCGCCGGGCGAATGTTTTGCTTAGAAAGTTTGCCAGCAAGGTCATAGCTGAAGAGGGTTTGCAATCCGGCTTTGAGTTCGGGTTCTTTTGCCATAAGGTCGTAAAGTTCGGCTTTGCGCCAGGTGATAAGGCGCATATTTGTTGCCGCTTTGACTGTCGCCGACGCAGGATTTCCCGTTAGGAAACTCATCTCGCCGATAAAGCTATTATCGCGGATGTACGTCAGAGGTCTGCCGTCGAGATGAATCGTTGCCGTACCGTCGTAAACCAGCATAAGCCGCTCTACGTCTTGATGTTCGGCAATGAGCGTATCGCCTTTGGTCACGGTTTTCCATTCCGCAATTTCCATGAGTTTTTTGAAAATCACATTGGGTAAACTGCGAAAAGCGGTGGACTGCAAATAGCGCTCTTCCTCACTCCACGAGTCTAATTGCCGTGCGCGGAGAAGAATGACCGACTGAAAAAGATTGATAAGCAGGAGAATACTCGTTCCGGCGATATGGATGTACTGAAGTTCGTGCGGAATATAAATCCAGTATAATAGCTGCAAGCCAAATCCCACAACCAAGCCCAAACGCAACCATAACGCTGGTTTAGCAAAAAATGCAAATGCGAGAACGCAGTATGGCAGAATAATCAGTAACGCAGTGACAGTACCCATAATTGCTCGACGAGGTCTAGTGGAAAATCGTGTAGAATGATTCAACGGAGTACAATATACGAAATTTCAAAGCGGCATAAAAGAGCGGCTCAAAAACAGTTGCCTCAGGGCGCAGAGCGCTTACCTTCAGCCGATACGCGATTGCGCAAGGAAATCTCCACCATGCGGCAATAAAACCGACCTTCCGGCAGATCGTTGTCATAAAGCAAAATTGTTTCGCCGAGACCGCTTACCGCCTTGTGTGCCGCATTTACACCCGAAAGCATATCCGCGACCGTTTTTGCGCGGTCTGCCGAGAGACGCTTATTGTAGGCGGCTTCTCCAACACGGTCAGTATAGCCCACGATGGCAGCTTCTGTCTCAGCATTGATGCGGCTTTTGACGACATTGAGTATCTGCGCGTTTTGCGCATTCAACGCTGCTTTGTCGAAATCAAAAAACGTCAGCGCATAGCGACTTATCTGCTCAGATTGCGTTTGAAGAGCGGCAGATTGTGTAGAGTCGGCTTGATTGCTCACAATCGTGCGAAGGGACTTCAGTGCAACAAGGATTGGAGCGGTCTGCATGGTGGCAAATTGTCCGGCACTATTCAAGACGCGCAACCGAAACTGCATCTGCGCCAAAGGCGCAACGTCGCCAATCGCCCGCAAATCTGCGCTGCCGAGGCGGTAATCGGTCGTTGCCGGAGGTGCGCCCGTGCCGGAGAGCGTTGTAATGATGCGCTGTTTTGCCAATGTGCCGATTTTGCCTGCGGGCGCAGCAATCACGTCCAATGCCCATTCTCGCAACTCTTCTTGCGAAGCGGCAGCCGCAAAAAGCCGCACCACATCAGGCTGCGCCGTGCAGATAACTTCATCGCTGCTTATCGGCGACAGAGCCTCTTGCGGCTCCAAAATAACTTCCACACGCCGATTTTCTGCGGCTCCATCGGGGTCGGTGCTGTTGGAGGCGCGTTCCGGCTTATTGCGGGCTTGCACTTTGAGGCGTTTTTCATCAATGCCCCATGTCACAGTAAAGTATTTACGAATCGATTCGGCACGGTCTTGTGAAAGCCGCATATTTCCTCGCTCGGCGGCAAGGTCGCTATTGCATCCGATAATGCGGGCGCTTAATTTTGGCTCCATTGCCAAACGTTTGCCAAGAATATTCAGAATGTGGTAATAGGTTTCAATGCCGCGTATTTGCTTCACTTTCAGGCTTGCCGTTGTGGAAAATTGTGCAAGAGCATTTTCGCTGAAATGGGCTGCCGATTCGCGGCTCAAAAGTCGGTAGCGGGCGGGAATATCGGACGCATTTTCGTCAAAAAAAACATAGTTCAAAAGCGGGCGAATCAGCGTTGTTCGGACTTCGCGGACGTTGAGTGTGTCGTTTGTGCCAAACGCCGCCGTTGCTCCGGTATTGTCCAAGAATGTTGCCGCGAGGTTTGCGCTAATAGTTGTGGCTACGCCTTCGCCGACAAACGGCACAAATACCGGCTTTTGTACGCCT
>JAAFHM010000144.1 GCA_013298375.1 Ignavibacteria bacterium
CTGGTCGTGATTCCGACGACAGACATTGGACGATCGGTCGTAGGGCGTACTCGTGCAGGTAACGTGGAAATTACGAGTGTGAGCGACGTTTCGGTGCGTATTGCCCACGCGCGATTGGAAGGCGCGGATATTGCTTCTTTCCGCATAGATACGAGTGCTACGTCTGTGCGCGATGTGACGATTCCTGCCTTTGGAACGTATTCGGTGCGTATCAATTTCAGCCCGCTATCGCTTGGCGCAAAACAAGTGCGGCTCGTACTGACGCTCAGTAATGGCGGTACCAGTACGACGGAGCGCAGTGGTATTGTGCGCGGAACACCGACGTTTGTGGATGCTAATGATCTCAATTTTGGGGACGTTCTTGCGGGCTTTAGTAAAGTAACCAATCTTGCTATTGAGAATTTGGGGCGCGATACGATTCGGATTCGAGAAGCAATCAAAATAACCAAATCCCTGCGCGATACGGCAATTTCTACGGTCTTTCAACTAGACCCGACTGCGCCGCAAGCGCCCTACACGATTTTGCCTAATGCAACACTCTCGCTGCCAATACAGGCATTATCCAGCATCTTGGGGGAAACATCGGCAACGGCGCGAATCGTGACAGCACAAGACACGTTGCGCATTGATCTGAAAGCCTCGGTACGGAATCAAACCCCACAAGATGTGCTTTTGCAACTTGGGCTTGAGCCAAGCACAACAGCGGCAGTGCCGGGGTCGAGAATAAAAGTATTTTTGCGCTTATACAAAACTGCAACCACCGGAAGCGTCAGCGACATTAACAATGTGGGTAATCCTCTCTTTACGTTTGATGTTCGCATGAATCGCAATGTTCTCGTTCCTGCCGGCGATGAATCGAAACTTGTAGCATTGTCGCCGAATGTTTATCGTGTTCCGCAGACTCGTCTTGAGTTTTCCGACCCGACAAAACTTCTTTCCTTTGACTGTGTTGTTGTTGCTGGCGACACAACTCGAACCGCTCTTGAGCTTCTTGCTCCCACGTGGGCTTCGTCACGAATTTTCTTGCTTCCGTCGTTCAGTAGTTCTTTGACGGCGCTTGTCTCTCGTGCGGGTGGGCTACGATTGATTACGCCAACGGTAGCTCCCACACCAGCAATTACAGCCGTCAAACCAAATCCGGCAAATGTAGAAACTGTCATTGCTTATACACTGTTCCAGACAGAATTGCTTGAAATAACGCTCTTCGACGCACGAGGGGCAAAGATTCGCACTGTTCTTTCTGGGGGCGAACAAAATGCGGGGGACTACAATTTGACGCTCAAAACGAGTGATTTAGCCAGTGGACAATACCGCATAGTTATCACTACGCCGTCAGGGACAGCGCAGGAGTCCATTAATATCGTTCGCTAGGGAATAGCAGGGATTGAGTGAGGCAACCTTACTTTCAGCAAAGAATATCCTATATTTTTTGGACAACAACAAGTTCCGGCGAAGTACGTTGCCGATTAAGCAAATGATGGTGCAGAACGCCATATTCTTCGTGTGGCAAGGCTTTTGCCCATACAAGCACCGCATTTGTTTCTTCCTCTCCGCCCGGATGACCGGGATAACACGCAATGCTCAGTATTCCCCCATGCCTCAGCAATACTAGGCTTTGCGACAAGGCTGCAAGCGTTGTTTGGCGCGTTGTGACGAGCGCTTTATCGCCACTTGGAAGATAGCCAAGATTAAACATGATTGCGCTCACACTCGCTTCGGTGCTGTGGGTAAGATGCGACAGCATCGTTTCGTGACCTGCCTGAAAGAGCGTTATGCGCTTTGCCAGACCGCGCTTTGCCAGTTGTGCGTGTGCCACTGTCATATCCTGAATATCGAAGCCAAAGACCATGCCGTTTTCCCCGACACATTCCGCAAGGAAAAGCGTGTCATAGCCATTCCCAACTGTTGCATCAATGGCAAAAAGCGGGCTGCCGGATGACGGTTCCGCAAAACACGTGCGGACAAGCAAATGCGCGAGTTGTGTGATTTTAAGCATCGGGAAAATTATTTCATACTTCATCATTTTCACTGCATATTTTCCTCAATCTCTAGCCTCCACGCGGGGTTTGGACGGTAATGCTCACGGTGCGACAGTAATAGCGCCCTTCGGGAAGGTCATTATCGAAAGGTAGGCTGGATGCGCCTGTGCCGCGCACTTCTTGGAAGTTAATGGCAGGATTGACGCGCCGCATAAAATCTTGTACGCCCTTGGCGCGGGATTCGGACAATTCTTTGTTGTATTTTGCCTCGCCCAGTCGGTCGGTCGAACCTGTGACGGACACTTGAGAATTTGGCTTAATCGCATCCAGTACGAAACGCCGCATCATAACACGGTTTGCCTCGACCATATCATCACGGTCAAAGTCGAAGACAATCAAATTCAGGCGGCTTACTTCATACTGATTTTTTATCGTGGAAACGTCAACACGAATGTGCGCCGTCAGCGTCGTACCGCTTTTTTCCTTGATTTCCAACGAACAATCCGCCGAATCCAAGTTGCCAAGCGATTGCGAGAGTTTGGCAGTGAACTTGCGGCGCAAGGCAAACGGCAATCGTGCCGGAGGCGCAGAAACGCCAGAGGTGACGGCAAACGTTTCGTCGAGCGCTTGCATACTGCCCTTATAGCTTTGTGCTTCATCCGCATTTTGCAATTTCACCGCCATATAATGCTCCTGGCGGACGGGCGTAAATTCGAGAAAACGATATTGTACTACCGGACGGAGCAGTTCAGGGTCGGTGGAACTCAGTTCTACACGGCGATTTTCCTCGTTGCCTTCAGCGTAACGGTCGCTGGAAGCAAGTTTCGGTGTGTCTTCTGTGGCAAGTTTAAGACGATTTTGCGCAATTCCCCAAAATCCCATCAAAAAGCCGGCAACGGCGCGAGCGCGTTGCAAGGCGAGAATTTGGCGACTGTCGAGATTTGACCACTCTTTGCCATCGGTTGTGCCGGTAATCGTCAGCGTTGATTTCGGATTTTCCCGCATCCGCTTCCCAATGATATGTAGCACGTGGTAATAAATCTGCAAGGTTTCTTTCGGCAGAGCATTTTCATCAAACCGCGCCGTTGTGCCGATGCGAGGATTATAGCGGTTGCGGACAACGGTACTGGCGCTATCGAAGAAAATATACGGCAGCAAGGGAAAGGTTTGCGTGACAATCGTCTCCTGAATTTCCAACGGCGCTCCCGAAAATGACGAGATTTCAAGAGCCTTTGCCATCACTCGTGGGGCGGGAGTCGTGTCTATCGGCGTTGGTTTCACTGGTGTTGCCGGGCGCTCCGGTAAAAATCGCCAACGCAGCGTCAATGCGCCTTGCAGAGTATTCGTGCGCCAGTCAATATCCCGCCGCACCGTCGTCAAGCCGTAGCGGTACGCGGCTTCTGCACCAAGCAACAGGCGTTCTCCGAGAGGTAATTCCACGCCGAGTGCGCCGCTTATGCCAAAATTAGGTTGCGAAAGAAGTGCTGCCGTGCGAGTATTGGTTTGATTTGCACTGTTTGTTGCGGGATAGAGGGCGTTTGGTGTAAGCAAGGTTTCCACTTCCTCGACGGGCAGTTGCGAATGCAGCGCAAACGACGCATCGGCACTGAGTCGGAGATAGAGCGGTAAGGAGCGAATCGGCTGAATCCGTGCGCCGAGGTCGCCGACGATAAAATCCGATGGGGCGCTATATTCAAAGCGCCGTGCGAGAGTGAAATAACCGTCCACCCCATTAAACCGCTCAAATTTACTGACGGTTTGCGAGAGTGCAAGCGGCTTGCGGGCGAACAGCACTCGTGCGCCAATTTCAATCGTTTCGGGCAAAAAAGTATAGTCGCCGGAGATTCCGCCCCACCAGCCAAGCGCCTCGCCGCGCTCGTAGGAGCAGCAATTCTCGTTTGGTGGCACAATCAGCAGCGCCGACGAGTGATACAGCCGCGACAGCCCGCCAAGCACACCAATACGCCATTCGTTTTGGGAAAAACTTTCGGTTGCTGGAGGCGAATCTTGAGCATAAAGCGGCGGAAATACCGTAGAAAAAAGGAGTCCAATCATTGCCAAAAGACGAGAAAATACGGTTGTTCCGAGGGAAATAGTCATAGTGCAAAAAAGCATTGGGTGAAATCTGCGCCAAACCTCATTGCAAAATAGGACTTTTTACGGGGTTTTTCAATGCATATGAGAATATTTTCGGCAGATGGCTTGCCGCAACGATGTTTTCACCTTGTTTGGGCGGTGCGAAATCGTTATTTTACCAATGAAGTTCCATCATTCCCTGCCCAAATGCAACAACATCTTGCACGATATTTTTTACCGCCATTGATTGCTGAGGAGCCAGGGTCGGAAATCTACTGGCGAGCGCTTCTCTGCGTCGTAGCGCTGGGATTGACGGCTGTGCTGACCTTCCCATCCATATTTCTTTATGCCTTTTTCCTGCACAGCCCTCTTATGGTGGGGATGACCATGGCAATTTTCGTTGCGGCAGCAATACAACTTGCCATTCTCCGTTTTATCGGCTCAGTACGCCTTTCAGCGTGGATATACGTGGTCTGGCAAAATGTGATGATGCTGGTGGTTTCTTTTGTGATGGGCGGTATCTCAAGCATCGCCACGATTGGTCTTTTTAGCCCCCCACTTATTGCGCTCATTCTGCTTGGAACGAAAGAAATGTGGCTCATGCTGTGGCTTGTCGTCTCAAGCCTTGTCGGACTAACGGTGATCTCATTGATGGGTATCAAAGCATCGCCGCCGTACTCCTCAGATGTTGCGCCGATTATTGACGGTTTTGTGAGCCTGACCGTCATCTTCAGCATTCTTGCATCGTTTTATTACTTTGACCGTGTTCGCAAACGTGCCTATCAAGACTTACAAGCAGAGCGAGACTCCGTACAGGTGCGCGTCCATGAGGCAACGGATAATCTGGAAGCACAAAATACCGCTTTGCAACAAGCTCTGCGCGACATTGAACAGGCGAATGCCTTGAAAGATGAGTTTCTACGGAATATTTCGCATGAAATACGCACTCCGCTCACCAGCATTCTCGGATTTTCTGAAATTCTTTCCGATAAACTTCGCTCCGACCCCAATAACCGACCTTTTTTAGAGCATATCACCCAAGCGGCAACGAATCTTTTGGGTATTTTTTCTAATATCCTGCACCTATCGCAAATAGAAGCGGGCAATATCGTAACGCAGCAAAGCCTTGTTGGGACGCGCTATATCGTGAATCACATTCAGAACACTATCGCGCCCCAAGCACAAATCAAGGGACTGACGTTTTCGATTGAACAAGCTCCAGATATACCGGAAAATGTGATGATTGACGGCACTCACGCCCAGCAAATTATTATTTTTCTTGCCGAAAATGCGATAAAATTCACCGAACACGGCGATGTCCATTTGACGCTATCGCTTGAGCGTGGCGCAGAGCAGATGCTTGTGTGCGAAGTCTGCGACACGGGTATTGGGATTGCGCCGCAATACCTTGATTACATCTTCACGCCATTTTACCAACAGGACGGCAGTAAAAATCGTGCTGTGGGCGGCTTAGGACTTGGCTTGGCAATTGCCAAACGTCTTTTGGATGCTCTGGGCGGCAATATCGCCGTCACCTCTACCGTCGGTGCAGGAAGCGTTTTTACGGTAAAAATTCCCTGTACGCCCGCAAGTGCATAACGGACCATCAAGAGGATTCCACGATAAATCTACGTCGATAGCGTCGTACAACGTTCAAAGAGCTTCCTAAAAAAAATGTCGATGATACTGACTGGCGTTTACACAAAACAATTTACACACTCAAAAGCAGACCCCGCCCCCCGTCCGATATGGTTTTTTGTTTTTTGCCTGTGCATCTGCCCCAAACTGGCTAGAAAACTGCCTTGGGCGGGGAGGATACCACTCCTTTTTCCGTGCCTAAATACCATAAAATCTCGTTTTATGGAGGTCTCCTCAATAGTGATCGAAGGACAAATCTACTTCCCAACCCGCACCGTTACGCCCTCCGAGTGGCTCGAAAACTCCGGTGCGTACATGGATTGAATTGTCGTAATGCCGTTCTGAAATTCTCCTTCGTGACTCACTCGCAAGGTGTATTCAAAGACGTGAACACCCTTGGGAAGCCAGCCGATGAAGAAATTTGCCGACGCATCTTTCATGGTTTCGTAATAGCCCAGACCGCCTTTCCACGTGTAGCCTGACAGCGTTTTCACAGGCTCCAAGCCCGCTCCGCGCATATCGCGCAGGTGAACATATTCCATCGTGCGGTCAGTGCGGATTTCCACGCGCACTTTCACGAGGTCGCCAACGTTCAGCAGCGTTTTCGCGGAAATCGGCTCTAATTCCAGTCCTTTCGCGGTCGGAACTTGGCGGTAGAGCTTTTTGTCAATTTGGAGCGGTGTCTTCGCAGGCGTGATTTTATCCAGCTTCTCGAAGTATTGCCAATACAAACCGCCCCACGCAATGCCCGCATCCTCTTTTTTCAAAACGACCGAACCCATTTGCGGCGTGATTTCACCGCGCCCCCACGATACTTTGTAGTAGCCCGTCCCGGCTTCAATTTTTACATCGTCCATTTTTTTCGGTTCAACGGGTTTCCCGCCAAGCGAAACCTCGACCAGTTTGCTCGAAGCTAAGAAATCCTGCCCTTGCAAAAGCAGCGCGTAACAGGCTTCAGCAGTGGCTTTCGTGGTCTTCCAGTCCGTCGTTTGCTTTTGTTTCAAAAGCCACACTTTCAGGTCTTCCACATCGTTCACGGCTTGTTTGTCCTGCGGAATTTCACCAAACGCCTCAATCATCAGCGCTTGTGTTTCAATGGGTGCTTGCCACCAATACCAGCCTGCATCCAGCTTCCAGTACATTCCCATTTCTTCTGAATGCAACGCCCGCTCGCGGAAGGACTTGATAATCAGTGCTGCCACATCTTTTGACGCGCCGCCTTTCGGGGCGAAGCGATTCAGCGCAAGCGCCGCCATTGCTTGCGTCATCATGCCTTGATTCGCCCAGTATTTTTCCGCCTGTTTTTTCCAAAAGGCAAATGCCTCTTCCGAGCCGCTTGGAATGGGCTTGTCGGTAAAAAAGCTGCGTGTGTAGAGGTAATGTACCGCATCACCGCTCAAATACTCGTTTTCGGGCTTGAAACCGGGCGTTCTTTTCAAATACTCATATTCAACGGCTATTTCACGGTCAATAAAAGGAATTGCCCGCTCGGTGATAGATTTCAAACGGCTTGCAAAGGTACTTTGCGCAGGATAAGTAATGCCGAGTTTGTTCAAATGCGCCATGCCGCAGACGATGTACTGGGTCATGTAGCGGCTGGCGGGCATACCCGGAAACCAAGCAAATCCGCCATCGGGACCGATTTTTTGTTCCACTTTTTTGAGTGCGCTTTCGAGTTCGTCTGCCATGCGGTTTAGGTCGAAAAGCAAGGCTACACGGCGCTTGCGCTCGGATTCGTCCTTGCCGTCCATCACCCACGGCGTTTCGGTGAGCAAGAGCGATTTCAATTCCTGATTTTTCTCCAAGTTCGAGAGAAGGCTTTCAGGCGATTGTTTCCACTGCTCAAACACAGATTTGATGCGGGGTTTGGAGTTCGCAACGTGCGACGCAATCGCGTTGGCGTAAAACCGATTCCACGCTTGCTCGGCGCATTCATACGGATACTCCATCATCATCGGCAGCGCTTGAATGGCGTACCAAGCGGGGTTGGAGGTCATTTCCAGCGTGAGTTTGTGATGACGAAGCGTTGTAGATTTGCCCGATTCCATCAGCTTTTTCAGTTCAAATGTTTTCGTTCCCGCTTTTCCGTCCAATCCCCCACGAACATAGACGGGAAGCGTCTCGGTAACCATCATGCGATTCGGCAGCACAGGCAAAATGGACTCCTCGCCGTCGCTGAAACTTGAGGTAGAATCGCCGGCTTTTGCCACAACGCGGTAAAGCATCGTTTGTAAGCCATCGGGAACCGTAATTGCCCACGAAACCACCGTACTGCGACCTTTTGCGACCGTGAAGGATTTTTGTGTAAGATTCAATTTCAGTTCTTCCATTGTGCTTGCATCGAATAATTTCAATTCCGTAGCACCCGTGAGGTCTTTGGCGGCAAGGTTGCTAATTTTCACGGGAAGCGTGATTTTATCGCCCTCACGGACGAAGCGCGGCATATTCGGCAGCAACATGAGTTCTTTTTGCGTAACGGCTCCTTTCGACATCATGCCCGTTTTGAGGTCGGGCGTATGCGCAAACGCCAGCATTTTCCAGCGTGTGAGCGCCTCCGGCATCGTGAATTTCAGCACAAATGCGCCGTCAGCATCGGTTTCCACTTTGGGGAAGAAAAATGCTGTTTCGCTGAGATTGGTGCGGGCTTGAACACCTGATAAATCCATGCTTTGTGGCTTACTTGTCTCTGTATCCTGTCGCTGTTTGCCGCCTGACTCACCGCCTTTGCGGAGCGGAGTCGCTTCATCTGCTATTGTTGATTCGGCGATTGCTGCGGGCGATGCGCCTGGCGGCGGTGCTGGTGGTGCAGCCGATAGCATATCCATACTTCCTTCAGCCCGCATTTGCATCATCGGTTCTGCATTCATTTCCAGATGCTGCGGACCCTTTTTGCCTGCTGCTCGCCTGTGAGTACCATAGCCTCCGAAATAGAGCGCTCTTTCCACAACATCGAAGTACAAATTCGGAATAAATCTGCCTATGCTGGAAGAATTGGTATTCCAGAAAAAATCCCGCGTCCACTGCTGTCCTGCACCAAAGCCGGAACTCTGCATCCCACGCTGCCCGTAGAACGTTTGCCAAAAGAAACTTTGCAGGGAATGGGGCAAAATCGCATCCAAGGAAGCATCGTACATCGTGGCGAGAAGCTCTGCGGCAATTTTTTCGCCATTCATGCCACTCACCTTCAAACGCCATTCTTCCTTACTTCCGGGCAGCATTTTGTCGCGGAAGACCGATGTTTCCACGCGAAGTTGTTTGTTCGTCCATGGCACAATTATCGTTTGCGATTCGGAGTACAGCCGATAATGGCGAATTGCCGTCAAATGCAGCGTCGCATTCCCGCGAAAAGCCTCCGTAAGCGGAACGGAAACAAGTGTTTGCCCATTCGACACCGTAAGCCATTCTTCTTTGATGATGCTTCCGCGATGCTCCAAGCGCGACAAAATTTTGACATCAGTGTAGGGCGTAGAAACGAGGAACTGCGCGGTTTCGCCAGGTTCGCCGATTGATTTCAGAGCCATGACCGAAAACGGCTTGCGGGAAGCGGTTTTCGTTACTTTTTCGTCAATGACCGTAAAGTGACGTATTTGCTTGATATTTTGCCCCGACACGTCTTTCACTTCAGCCGTCATGCGGTATTCGCCGGGCATTAAGCCTTGCAATGTGCTCGCAAACGGTGGATTATCAAGGTTTACTGCGCCATCCGCACCGCTCGTGAAATTATGCGAAAAAATTTCCCGCTCAGTTTTCCACGTTTCGCGTTGGTTTTCATTCTGCCGAATATCCTGCGGGAAAGCGCTTACAAACTCACTTTCTGACAGTGTGAATCGGTCAGGTTTCGGCAAAAAGCGCGTCCGCAAAATTCGCTCCGGCGGAGAAAGCCTCTCCAAGCGCACCGTTCCTTGCGTGGAAAGCCCTGCGCCGTTGAGATTCGTTGTGCGAAGGCTGATGGACGACGCTGTTACCGAAGCAAGATTTTTGGAAAAAAATATTTCCGGTGTAGAAAGCGCAATGGAAACGGCTGTATAGCCGACCATTACGCGGCTTTCCGCGCTGCGGGTTTCGCCGGAAATGTCCGTTACGTCGGCATAGATCGTGTAGGAAAATTCGGGCAAAGTGCTTGAAAGCACCGATTTATCGGGCTGCGCGAGGAAATTAACAGTAAATTCACCCTTTGCATCAGTCTGTACGCGCCCTCTGGCGATTTCCTTCTGATTAGACTGCGGCGGATTGCCCCACCACCAATACCAATAGGGAAACCGTGCCTCGCGCACAATGCGGTAACGCACATCCGCACCATCCACCACCGAACCCGCATACGCTCTTGCGTTGCCGACTATACTGACCTTTTCACCCAAACGAAAAACGCCTTTGGGTTGCTCTAATTTGACCTCGAATTTCGGACGTTTATATTCTTCCACTTGGACGGTATGATAACCGTTTTCGTTGCGAATGCTCATACTCCCGTTCAATACTCCTTTGGGAGCAGTAAACGCGCCGTGAAACGAGCCGTAGTCATTCGTTACGAATTTTTGTTCGGCAATTTTTTGCCCATTGACATCAAAAAACTGGACGGTCGTAGATCGCTTCGGAAGTACGGCGTTATCAGCCTTCTCGTTGTTTTTGCGGAGCATCACACCTTTGAAATAGATTGTCTGACCGGGG